>CACZTF010000322.1 GCA_902784025.1 uncultured Lachnospiraceae bacterium | reverse complement strand
CAGATCCTCGCTTATTCCCACAAGAGAAAGAAGCTCCGAAGCTTTTTTACGGTGATCTTCCCCTTTTTTGAGATATCGTATCCCCTCGATAACGCTTTCCATAACTTTAAAACCCGGGGCAAAAGAAGACTCCGGATTCTGAAAAACCATTTGAATATCGGTATGGTTCCTTTTCATATTTCTTTTTAACTGCTTTTTTCCATACTCTGTTTTTGTGCCCTGAAAAAAAATACTCCCTGAGTCCGGCATCTCAAAACCTGTCACTATATTAGCAATGGTACTTTTTCCGCTTCCGCTTTCTCCGATCAGGCCAAGTATTTCTCCTTTGTTTATTTCCAAAGACACATCTTTTAATACTTCTTTTCTCAGCTTGCCTTTTATAAAGGTCTTGCTGATATTCTCTAAACGTAATACCAAGCTATCTGACATAATTTCAACCCAAAAACCAATGACTTTCTGACACTTTTTTCCTGCTCAGAAGTTCGTCTTTTCCTGTTTCTTCACGTACTTTCGGCAAAGCCCCGTCCAGTCCGGGAACGGAATCAATAAGTATCTTTGTATAAGGATGCATGGGACTATCCACCAGTTCTTTAGCCTTCGCGCATTCAACCATCCGGCCAGACCTCATAACGGCTATATGATCGGCCATATTTGCCGCCAGACCCATATTATGCGTAACAAAGAGAATGCCTGTGTTTTTTTCCTCACGCAAACGGATAAAGCTGTCCATTACCTTCATCTGAGAATTAACATCCAAGGCGCTGGTAGGCTCATCTGCAAGCAAAAAACCCGGATCATGGACCATGGCCATGCCAATGGATATCCGCTGGCACATACCCCCGCTAAGCTCAAAAGGATAGCTGTTCATAACTGTATCAGGATCCGTAAATCCCAACTCTTCTAAGGATCTAAAACATTTTAAAAGACATTCTTTTTTTGAAATATCACTTTTGTGTATTCGGATCACTTCCGTAAAGGCATCTTTTATCCTAAACAGCGGATCCAGAGTAAGGACCGGAGACTGAAAAATAAGGGAAATTTCACTTCCCCTTATCTGTCTTATCCTTTTTGGATCCGCTTTTATCAGATCTTCGCCATTCAGGCAAATGTTACCGCTTGTGAGCCTTCCCGTTTCCGGCAGCAATCCCATCACTGCACGCAATAAAGTTGTTTTGCCACTGCCGCTCTCACCTACAACAGCAAATATCTCCCCCCTTTTAACAGAAAAGCTTACCTCTTTCACACATGCCGTATTGTCGTATGAAATGCTCACATTTTCCAATTCAAGCATTCTTAAACTCCGCTATCATCATTTCTTATCCAAATATTCATCTAAACAGTAATATTCTGTAGGATTATTTACAAATCCGGTCAGATTTTTGCTGAGTGCAACCACATAGTTTTTATGAGCAAAAAATGTATATGCACATTCATCCAATACTATCTGCTGAACCTCTGTAGCTTTTTCATTTATTTCTTTGGTATCCGAAGCAACAGCTATTTCTTTGATCAGTTCGTCTGCTCTTTCACTTTTAAAGCCACCCTGATTTTGCGTGCTGTCAGAGGCAAATTTCAGATTCATAAAATAATCAGGAGTTCCGGTAGGCGCCATCGCATAACTAATGCAACCTATGTCGAAATTACCGGCTGCCAGTTCATCCATCGTTGATTCCATCGGTTCCACATTCAGTTTGATACCTATGGTGCTTAACTTGCTCTGAAGGTCATTACACATGCTTATCATATCCGTGGCAGTGCTGCCTATTATCAACTTCATTTCAAGCTCTGTACCATCCTTATCCAGGATTCCGTTGCCGTTACTGTCTGAATAACCTGCTTCCTCAAGAAGCTTTTTAGCTCCCTCTACATCCATTTTGTCTACAGTCAGTTTCAGATCTTTAGTTCCGCCAAAAGGAAGAGAATCACTGTATATACCGTATGAAGGCACTGTCATGTTATGGGTAATACTTTCAGAATAGCCTTCCCTGTCTATACACATCGCTATAGCATTGCGGACATTTACATCACTGCAGGCCTTGCCGTTCATGTTATATTGCAAAAATTCTCCTCTGCTTGATGTTACGGTACTTAATTCTACATTTTCCTGTTTACTGAGGGTATCCATGGCGGCACCGGAATAAACAGGATATATCATATCGATCTCATTATTATTGAGTGCCATGATGGCTGCATCGTCATCTGCCAGTGTAATAAAATGCACTTCATCAGCTTTTGCTTTTTCTCCCCAATAATCATCGTTCCTTACTACCACAGTTTCATCAAATGCAGAAAATGACTGCAGCTTATAAGGCCCGGTAAAATAGCTCTTCCCATCTTCATAATCAACTTCTTCGTCTGCATAATAAACAACCCATAAAGGATCAGATAATTCATTTGCTATCTGGGTTACTTTCCTTGAAGTTTCTATTTTCAGCTTTTGTCCGTCGGCAGTGATATTCTTTATCCAGTCCGCAGCTTTTGCCCTGTCATTGATCTTTATGGTCCTTTCAAAGCATTTTTTAACAGACTCAGCTGTCATCTTGGAGCCATTATGAAAATTAACATCATCTCTCAATGTAAATTCCCAGTTGTTGTCATCCTTTTGCTCAAAAGATTCCACAAGCCAGTTTTCGGGCTCAAAATTTTCGTTCAGTTTAAATAATTGCTGGGAAATACCATAATAGCCTATGTACCAGCCGTTATATGTATCTCCGGCAGCCGGATCCATCACCTCGTTGCACCAGTATCCTGTGGAGCCAAGGTTTATTACCTTTTTATCTCCTGAAGATGCTGTTGTTGTCTGTGCTGATCCTGAAGCAGCTGTGGTGCTTTCTGACTGAGATGCTGTTTCACTTGCTGTATTATCTGTGCTTCCCTGACCACACGCTGATAAGAAAGATACTGCAAGCATCCCTGCCATTGTCATGGTTATGATCTTTTTTTTCATTTTTTCTCCTTTCAGATATGATCTGTATACATATTTATTTTTGTGCATAAATCATAAATGTTGGTATATAGTTGTATAATAACCTGTAGTATTCATCATATATTTCTGATGGTAATTGACGTGTCCTGATATATTTGGCATTGTATTTTTCCAGGACTCCCACATCCCATTCAGGTCTTCTGATCTTAGTCAGAGGCATTTCCTTTATGGACTCGACTATACTTTTCTCCTTGTCATCTTTGCGCAGTACAAATCCTGAAGCCTCAACAAGCTGTTCCCCTCTTTCCCAGTCTTTCTTAGCTTCGGGATCAAAGTAGTGAAGAAACCAGTTGGCGTCGAAATTCATGATTATGCCTCCGGGCTTTAGAACCCTCATCCATTCTTTGTAAGCAGCCTGGGGATCAGGAAGATTCCAGGTCACATTTCTGCTGATCACAACATCAAATGCACAATCGTCATAATCAAGAGGGGCTGCGCTCATCACCCTGTAACTGACTAACGGTTCTTTACCATATTTTTTTATATTATCTTTTGCCTGTTCCAGCATTTTTTCGTTGTAATCGGCCTCTGTTACACTGTAACCAAGCCTGCTGAGCATTATCCCGAAAAAACCCGGGCCGCACCCTACATCCAATATTTCTAAATCATTTTTTTTCGGCAGATTATCCGATAACACATCCTCCCATATTTTGCTTATTTCTGTTGATATCTCATTTTTAACAACATCTGAAAAATCTTCTGATATGCCTCCCCAGTAGCTTTTCATTACTTCATCAGCACTCATTCTTTTCTCCTTTTTTTGCACTGATCATAAACATCGGGATGTAAGCATAAGCTTTTTTCTTTTCTTCATCCCACAAAAGCTTCCATATATCTGAATTGATATCTGTATCGAGTTTGTTTTTTGCGAGTATATTGAAATCCCAGTCAGGACGTTTGTGCTTTCCCAGTATTGATCTTGCATCAAGCTCCTGTGCTAAAACCCTGTCACCATAGTATTCCTCGCATACTGACATACCGAATTCCTTTCTTGTCTTGATCTTTTCTTCAAGTATGCTTTTATCGTGATATTCCGTATTCCATGCGCAGTCAAATATCAACAATCTCCCCTCAGGCTTCAAAACACGGATCCACTCCTTCAATGCTTTCCCCGGATTATATAAAGTCCACAGGGAATACCTCGTGACGACAAGGTCAAATGTGTTATCCGAAAAAGCAAGATCATGGCAATCCATCTTTTCGTACTTTACATTTGCGTGCTCAAGCCGGGCATTCAAACGAGCTTCCTCCAGCATATCATCACATTCATCTACACCTATGATCGTATGATCATCGCCTGAAAAAACAATGCTCATGAATCCAGGACCACAGCAAGTATCAAGTATGCTCATTCCCGGTGTTATGATCTTATTGTCAGTAATGTACTGTTTCCATTTGTCACATTGTCTTTTAAGTTCTTTTCTGGTTCCTGCACCATATTCTTTTGCAGAGGATATCCATCTT
>CACZTF010000321.1 GCA_902784025.1 uncultured Lachnospiraceae bacterium | reverse complement strand
TATTATGGTCTTCCTGCACTCACTTCTCCTGATGGTACACCTATCGGAGCAGTATACGGATTTATAAATATACTTCTTAAGTTTTGTAATGAAGAAAAACCTGATTATCTTGCTGTTGCATTTGATCTTAGTGCACCTACATTCAGGCATAAGATGTATAAAGATTATAAGGGGACCAGAAAACCGATGGATGATGATCTTCGTGTCCAGGTTCCTATCATAAAAGATGTATTAGCTTCAATGAATATTATAATTATTTCGAAAGAAGGATATGAGGCTGATGATATAATCGGCACTATTGCAAAACAAAATGCCAGTGATGATCTAAAAGTCACTATTCTTTCGGGTGATAAAGATCTTTTACAATTAGCAGATGAAAATATCAGTATGATGACCCCCAAGACCAGTAAAGGTGTAACAACTGTTACTCATTATACCCCACAGAAAATAGAAGAGGAGTTCGGGGTTACACCTGATGAATTCGTACTATTGAAATCAATAATGGGAGACAGTTCTGATAATATCCCCGGAGTAAAGGGAGTAGGTCCTAAAACTGCATCACCTATCGTAAGTAAGTATCACACGCTTGAGAATGTGATCAATAATATAGAAGACCTTTCATCTGAATCCCTTAAAAAGAAGATGCGGGAAGGCATTGATTCTATGAAACTTAGTTATGAACTCGCCCTTATAGAAACTAATGCCCCTCTTGATTTTAATCTGGATGATGCAAAAATAAATGATTTTTATAATCCCGAATCATTTAAGGTTTTTACAAAATATAATTTTAAAACATTACTTGCTTTATTTGGTGAGGAAAATAAACAGGAAAATATTGCATTGCCATCCATAGCTGAAATAGTATCTGAAAAAAAACTGGAAGAATTGACTTCTGAATTATGCAGTTATTTAAAAAATGGAAAGTCTATAGGTGTCAGTATTCTTTACAGTCAAAAAAATGAAAATATCATTTCTTTTTTGAATGGTCCTTATCCCCGGGCCATAGCGGTTACTGCCGAAAAAAACAATGTTTATTTTGCAGCCAATAGCGGTGATATAAGTGGTGAGGCCATAGAAAAAACTTTTTACAGTCTTGTTTCAGCTGCAGATAAAACAAAAGATACCTATATCTATATAAATGATCTGAAAAAAGTTTATAAGGTATTGTCTGATAAGAAACCTTTTGAATCTGATAATATACGTGATGTTTCTATAGCTGCATATCTTAATGATCCTCTTATGGGGAAATATAAATATGATGATATTTCATTAGGATGTTTAGGTTTTAAGATATCAGGCGAAAAAGAACTGAAAGATGATCCGGAAAGAATTAAAAAAACATGTGTTTATGATTCATTTATTTCTTTTTTGAGCGGTGATAAGCTTTTTGAGATCCTCAAGAAAAAAGATATGTACAAGCTTTATAAGGATATAGAAGAACCCTTGATAAAAATACTTGCAGATATGGAACTCTCCGGAATAAAAGTTGACAAAGATGCTCTTAAGGAATACGGAGAAGCTCTCGAGAAAGGCATTGAAAAGCTGCAAGCACTCATATATGAAGAAGCAGGTGAAGAGTTTAATATTCTTTCACCTAAAGTATTAGGAAGTATCCTTTTTGAAAAAATGGGTCTTCCCAGCGGAAAGAAGACTAAAACCGGTTATTCTACTGCTGCAGAGGTTTTGGAAAAACTTGCGCCTCAATACAACATAGCTGCAATGATCTTAGAATACAGAACTCTGACAAAGTTAAAATCAACTTATGCAGATGGTCTTACCGCATTTATTGAAGATGACGGCAGGATACACGGTAATTTTAATCAGACAGTTACAGCTACAGGAAGATTATCAAGTACTGATCCTAACCTTCAGAACATTCCGATACGCATGGAACTGGGCAGGCAGATAAGAAAAGTCTTTATACCTGAAAAAGACCATATATTCCTGGATGCTGATTATTCCCAGATAGAATTACGTGTTCTTGCTCATATGTCTGCTGACGAAAAACTAATAGAGGCATACAATCAGGAAAGCGATATACATACATTGACTGCTTCCCGGGTTTTTCATGTTCCTTTTGATGAAGTCACACCGCTTCAAAGAAGAAACGCAAAAGCCGTGAACTTTGGTATTATTTACGGTATAAGTTCTTTTGGACTTGGAAAAGATCTCAGCATCTCAAATGCTGAAGCAAAAGAATATATAGAAAGCTACTTCCATACTTATCCCGGTATAAAAGCTTTTCTTGACAATCTGGTCGAAAAAGCCAAAAAAAACGGGTATTCCGAAACATTATTCGGAAGAAGGCGTCCTATACCTGAAATAAGGTCCAAAAATTATATGACCAGACAATTTGGAGAGAGAGTTGCTATGAATGCACCTATCCAGGGTACGGCCGCAGATATAATGAAAATAGCTATGATAAAGGTATATAATTCCCTATTATCAAAGGGGTTAAGATCTAAACTGATTTTACAGGTTCATGATGAAATATTGGTTGAAACATATGAACCTGAAAAAGATAAAGTTAAAAATATAATTACAGATTCTATGATAAATGCGGTAAAATTCAGCGTACCGCTTGAAATAGAAATTAATGAAGGAAAAAGCTGGTTTGAGGCACATTAGGTTACTGTTATGAAAGTTATCGGTATTACAGGCGGAATAGGAACCGGAAAGTCTACGTTGTTAGGTATTTTATCTGAAATAGAGGGGTGTGTATGCATACAGGCAGATGAAGTAGC
>CACZTF010000320.1 GCA_902784025.1 uncultured Lachnospiraceae bacterium | reverse complement strand
GGCACCTACGGTATCCGCCAGATCTTTTCCAACCAGTATCTCTCCGGTTTTTTCAGGCCACCTGCCTGAAACAAACCAGTATGGTGAGGTCTTTTGTACCTGCTCGATATCCGTTCCTGCCGCCATAAAAGGCAGTTCATTTATACGTATATTTTCATACCTGTAGGGCGCCATACCCACCAAATTTTTTTCCGGAACCATGGCTCTGATCTCCTGCAGCTGTTCATCTGACAGACCGTCCTCATTGTCCTCAGAGGGCAGAAAAATGATATTGGCACCGTAAGAACGGAATTCCTGCCCCATTTGCCTGGGTATATCTATGTAAATGGTGGCCAGTCCGAAAAATATGGTGGCACCGATGGCTACCGCCAGCAGAGCGATAAGCATTCGTGATCTTCTCCGCATGAATGAACTTGTTATCATGCGGAGATACATTTTCCGTTTGTTCATATATGTGTGTTTCCTTTTAAGTTTCGTGTTATACCTTTCGGTTCCCATTTGAGTAAATACCGATTGATCAAATAAGAAATTCTTATAATAAATAAATCAGCATATGCACATATAGTATCTGTCTTTTGTAAAAAACGATCTTTATCTTCCATGAAGAACCTCCGCCGGCTTAAGTCGAAGTAAAAGCCTAATGGAGGGCAGACTGCCGGTTATGGTCACGGCAAATACCAGCACCGCCACCATGGGGATGACCATTGGCTTTATGGAAATAGCGGATCCAAAAACGGTATGTCCTATGATCTGCGCAAAGCCTATACCCGCAAAGTACCCTGCTATACCTCCGGCCAGTGCGGTAAGAAGGATCTCTGTCAGCACCAGCCAGGATACAGCCCCGTTTTTCCCGCCTAAAGCCTTGATAAGGCCTATCTCTCTGCTGCGCTCCATAACACTTGCTGTTACAAGATTTGATATACCCAGCGCCGATCCCACCAGGCTTAATATTGTGATCAAAAGCATAAGAAGCTGGGTCTTATCTAGGATCGCCCCCTCAGATTCTGCCACCTGTCTTACAGCCTTAGCAACACAGTCGGTCATAACCTCCTCGATCTGATAGGCTATAGAACTTACATAGGCCGTACAGTACCAGGTCTCCATTTCTTTTACTGAAAGGCTGTCAGGATTTTTTGCAGCCTTTCTTGATAACTCGTTATCCGGCGTCGTCAGTGCGCTTACGTCTATACTGCTTACGGCGCCCTCTTTGCCGGCAAGCTCCTGGGCGGTCTTCAGTGGAACAAATATGGCATCATCCGACTCATCCCCGGAATTGAAAACTGCCTTTACAGTAAGTTTCCTGTTTACATTGCCGGAAGAAACCTCTATTTCGTCACCTGCATTTAAAGATTCCCTCGCGGCCACTGCGGATCCCACCATAGCGCCGTCGGTATCATCATCCGTAAGCCATGCTCCTTCCACATCCCACCAGGTCTTCATCCGCGTGATCCCGGTGGTAACACTTTCTCCCGTGGCAAGGTCAAGAGTATAGTCAAACCAGGTACCCGTAACCGGAGTTTCTTTCCCGTTAAATGTCACATTTGTATTGAAATATGGTGCATAGTCAACGATGTTGTACGCCCAGAAAATGGTTTTGATGTTCCCAAGTTCCTCTTCCTTCAGATAGTGGCTGGTTTCCTCTCCGCCATCCTCAACATCGTACAGATCACTGATAAGAGAGGCTTCTTTGGGAAGCACGGTGATATTGGCACCATAGGTTTTTAACTCACGGTTTACCTTGTCACCCACATCAAACATAACATTTATCATTGCGGTGGCAAGAGATGCGCCTAAGGCTATGGTCACCGCTATCATTATCATTTTTGTTTTCTGTCTGAAAAGCGTACCTCTGACCATTCTCCAGAACATATTTAACTCCTTTAAAAACTAATTACTGAACCGTGATCTTTCTGCCTCAAGATCTGCCGTCTGAACCACCATCTGACCGTTTGCCATGGTGTATGCCAGTGGTATGGGATTACATCCGCCTTTAAAGCCTATTGTGGATTTATTCATAACCACATCACACAGCTTGCACACTACCTGCCCGTCTCTTTCAAAATACCCTGTTTCGCCGCAGATATCACAGGCATCAAGTCCCACACCGTAAGCCGCCTCATTTTTTTTGATAACAATAAATCTGACTTCGGTATTGTCCGATGCGGTATATGCAAATCTGTGCAGATGTCCATCCTCTATCTGCTCTACGGGAATATGTATTTCTTCCCCTGCAAGTTCAAATGGTTCGGCAGGGGAAAGCGTCACTTCCCGCTCGTTATAGGATTTCAAAGCGGTAACCGTGAAAATCCCTATGCCGAATAAAACAATGAGAAACACTGCCCAGCGTCTTTTCATCCTTCCGCTTGCACGTATACGTCGCTTTTGCGCCTGATTAGTGTATTCCTGTTTTTTCGAACTGCTTATCGCTATCAGAACAACAGGAAAAACAAGGGATAACAAAAGTATGGCTATCAGGAAATAATTACTGTTATTAACTACATTTGAAGAATAAGCAAATAAGCCGGGTGTTACCTTTATCCACCTGTTAAACATGGCCTGTATCATTATTCCGGAAGCTGCTACCCCGTAGAGTACGAGTACTGCTGTAAAAACAACTCTTATCCACCCGGGACTTAGTTCCGATACCACCCTGTATACCGCCACGATCGTAAGAACGACCACTAGGAAACCTATGAGATATCCTATAAACTTCAATAAAAATTCCGTACTTAAGATACTTTCATCCGCAAGTACGAATTCCACGGGAAACAGCAGTACCGCCGGAAGGCTGTATGCGATCATATCCCCTGCAAGAACTGCAGCTGCAATATTCCATACACCACCGTGAATTTTTCCTGTTTTTTTTCTTGCAGACAGCCAGAGACAGGCCGTATAAACGGCAATGGCCGCCAGTGCAGCGATCATAAACCAGATATTCCAGTATCCGCGTTTGACCATGGTTGTCAGTTCCGTAAGACAGGCAAGTACTATGGCAAATGCCACCCCGGCAATAACTCCGATCCATACAGAAATGATCTGTTTTTTTCTTTTTTGCTGTTTTGCGGCAGCAAATAACAAACCGATTATCGTACCGCATACTAATAGCGCCTCTATAACGGCGATCAGATATTTTAACATTTGAAATGTCCCGTTTCCTTTTATAAACGCGAAATAGCCACGCCACCAATACTGCCGGTGCCATGGCATATTCCGTACTGAAAAAAGTAACTTTTTTTATTTTAACGAACTATGGAAAAGAAGCGTTTTTTATTAGTTATTCCATTCCTGGGGAACGTAATCCCAATCCCACTCTGCTACCAAAGGATCTGACCAGAAACGTCCCTCTACGCCTGTCTCAGCATCGGTATGAAGAAGCCAGCCCTTTGCCTCGGGGCTCTTGATGGTAAATTTAACCTTGTAAGAACCTGCTTCGGTAAGTTTTACATTTGCACCGTAATGGGGACCGTCTGATGCATTCATGTCCATAAATGTCCCGGACGCGTAGTTTGCACCTTCCTTCTTTTCTGCTTTTTCATCAGCAGGGGTTATTTCATAATCTACTGTAAGCTGGGGAACGTAGCTTCCGACCTCATAACCCACATTGTTTATACCTGCGCTGATGTCAGCCTCAATATGGAAGGATGCATCTGCTGCAGCAAGGCCGCTTCCCGTAGGCTCCATGTCTACAGGCTGGAAATATACACCTGCTACATTTAACGTGCTGCCGCCTGCCTTGTCATCCCATTCAAGTTCAAGGTCGTCACCAACGGGGAACTCCTCGAAACCTGCCTGTTGGCCGGGGGCTGCAGCTGCCGCCTCTGTTTCTGTTGTTGCTGCAGCTGCAGCTGCGGCTGCTGATGTTGTTACCGTAGTGGTTTCAGTTGTTGTACCACTTCCTGAACCTGCACAACCGGCAAGAGCAACAGCTCCTACTCCGGCCGCCATAAATAATGCTGATACTTTTCTGAATTTCATCTCAAACCTCCATGAATAATACCTGTTTCTTTTTATTGCTGCCGCGGGACTTGCTACCCTGCGGCAGGCGCAATTTCCTTGTCTGCTTCTTCTTTAAGCCTTTTATTCCTCTTCATATGCCAGATAAATATAACTATCGTCACTGCCACCAGTATTATCTGGGGTATAAATGTCTCCACGATAGGGTAGATTCCCAATATATCCAGGAACGAGGCTATTCCCTCTGATCCCATGGGTATCCATGACAGCCATGCCGGCATGGTGGCGGTGATCACGTCACCCTCTATAAGTTCTTTGATTCCGGACCCCAGGAAAGCGAAAGCCATGATAAACATCAATATACTTGTAGCAATAAAGAATGG
>CACZTF010000319.1 GCA_902784025.1 uncultured Lachnospiraceae bacterium | reverse complement strand
GGAGCAGGTCACATTTATCCGAATAATCCTGTGTGGTATAGTGCCTGTTCATACGGCAAAGTACGGAATCGGAACCGCTCTGAAGAGAAAGATGAAAGTGGGGACATAATTTGGTTGCCGGTCTGATCTTTTCCAAAAAATCCTTTGTTATGATCCTAGGTTCTACAGAACTCAGACGTATCCTTTCGATCCCGTCTGTATCCTGAAGCATAAGGAGCAGATCCCCCAGATCCGATGCAGGTTTCTGATCCGTTCCGTAAGCGGACATATTAATACCAGTGAGAACTATCTCTTTTACACCGGCTTTAGCCAGACTTTCTGCCTCTTTGAGGACAGCATCCTTCTCCCTGCTCCTGACCCTTCCTCTTGCGTAAGGGATGATACAGAAAGAACAAAACTGGTCACATCCGTCTTCTATCTTTACATAGGCCCTTGTATGTTTTCTCTTTTTATTTACCGTAAGTGTTTCATATTCACGATCATTTTTCAGATCGGAAATGATACTGAGCTTTCGTCCGTTTTTCAGATAATCATTAAGACATTCCAGCAGATGGCCTTTATCGTTACTCCCCAGACATATATCAATACCTTCTTTTTCCAATGCATGCTTGCTGCTTGTCTGCACAAAACACCCCACGGCAACTATTACCGCCGCGGGGTTCAATGTTCGTGCTTTATGGATCATCTGTCTTGATTTCCTGTCAGCTATATTCGTAACGGAGCATGTGTTTATAACATATATATCAGCAGGATCATCTCCTCCGAAAGGAACGATCTCATATCCTGATTCTTTAAGGGCCTGCTCCATGGCCTGTGTTTCATATGAATTTGTTTTACAACCTAGGTTATGGAGTGCTGCCTTCATTTTAAATCTCCGGTATTCCCGAAAGACCCTTGTCAAGTTCTTCGTCAGTAGGTATATGATCGCTCATTTTTCCGTCATTGTACTGCTCATAGGCCTTCATATCAAAATACCCTGTACCGGTAAGACCGAAGATAATAACCTTTTCTTCTCCCGTTTCCTTACACTTAAGTGCTTCATCAATAGCTGTACGGATGGCATGACCGGATTCAGGAGCCGGAAGTATCCCCTCTGCACGGGCAAACTGGGTAAGTGCTTCAAATACAGAGGTCTGTTCCACTGCTACTGCTTCAATAAGTCCGTCATGATAAAGCTGGGACAGCACAGGGCTCATTCCATGATAACGCAGTCCTCCCGCATGGTTAGCAGAAGGAATGAAACCGTGGCCTAATGTGTACATTTTGGCCATGGGACAAACCATACCAAGATCTGCAAAATCATAAGCAAACTTTCCTCTGGTAAAACTGGGGCAAGAAGCCGGCTCAACCGCTATAAGACGATAATCAGCCTCGCCTCTTAACTTTTCGCCCATAAAGGGACTGATGAGTCCGCCGAGGTTTGAACCGCCTCCGGCACAACCTATGATGATATCAGGTTTTATCCCGTACTTTTCACATGCTGTTTTTGTTTCAATACCTATTACAGACTGATGCAGAAGAACCTGATTTAAAACACTGCCCAGAACATAGCGGTACCCTTCCGTTTTAGTTGCTACCTCAACGGCTTCCGAGATAGCACATCCAAGGGAACCTGTGGTCCCGGGGTTTTCTTCATTAATGCGCTTGCCCACCTCTGTGTCCATAGACGGAGAAGCTGTTACCTCAGCTCCGTATGTTCTCATCACTTCACGTCTGAAAGGTTTCTGCTCATAAGATACTTTTACCATAAATACCTTACAATCTATACCAAAGAATGCACTGGCCATAGAAAGAGCTGTTCCCCACTGTCCCGCTCCGGTTTCTGTGGTCACACCCTTAAGCCCCTGTTTTTTAGCATAATAAGCCTGGGCGATCGCTGAATTAAGCTTGTGTGATCCCGATGTATTACTTCCCTCAAACTTGTAAAAAATCTTTGCAGGTGTATCCAGATATCTCTCAAGAAATTCTGCATGTATGAGAGGTGACGGTCTGTACATTCGATAGAAGCTTTGTATTTCTTCAGGAATAGGGATATCTCTTGTGGTATCATCCAGTTCCTGTTTAATAAGCTCATCACAAAAAATAGGCTGCATCTCTTCAAACGTCAAAGGCTCCTTCGTACCCGGATGGATCAAGGGAGCAGGTTTTTCTTTCATATCGGCACGGACGTTATACCAGGTCTTCGGAATCTCATCTTCTTCAAGATATATCTTATACGGGATCTCTGAAATATTCATTATAGTTCTCCTTAAAAACAAATTGGTCATCTAAATATATTATCGATACAGTTATTTCTGTTTTGGGTTATTCTTCTGTATTTTGAACTCAAAAAAATAATCTCTTATATACATAAAGAAAACAAAATAACGCTGTTTTGTATAATACCATGCAAACAATCTTACCGCAATAATGTTTTTATATATGATACATATATCCTGTATGAAATACATTAATTATTCTTTTAAGTCAGATAACTAATATCCTCATAATATACAGCTAAAACGAGAAAAAACAAAAAATAATAAATAAATAATATTTATAAAAATCCTTATTTTTATAGTAAAATAAAAAGAAAGGACGAATAGGGAATTACGTTGTTGAGACCTTTGTTTCAACAGGTAAGGAGGAACAAAAAATGTTACGAAAGATAATAACTATAGATCAGGAAAAATGTGAAGGATGCGGTACGTGTGTCACACAGTGCAGCAAAGGAGCGATCAAACTAATTGACGGCAAGGCCCGGCTTTATGACAGCAGGATCTGTGATGCAGGAGGAGGATGTATCCCCACATGTCCTATGTATGCGATCAGTATCATTGAGGAGGATGTATCAGATTTTGAAAATGATAAAGCTTCTAATGAAATATTAAGAAAAATGCTTGCAGGTACCCCTCCGGCATTTCCGCCTTCTGTTTTTTCAGGAATGGGACGTTATTGTCCGTGTTTTAATTTTAAGAAAAATGAAAGCGCCGAATCCGAAACTGAAAAAAGCACCGGACAAGATCTTCCAACAGCTGAAGCACCATAAATTTCTTATATATTTTAAAAACGGTAATGAAGAAACAAATAAAGGATCAACAGTATGTCTTTTCATCCGTTTATTTACAAAATTTGTGTTAATCAGAAATACGGCGAATGACAGGATCGATCGGTCCGGATTGAAATAAAAAAACCATGAATACCCCCTAAAGGTACTCGCACTAAAACAATCCACTCTAATAATTAACAAAAAAACAAACCCTCTAACAACTACGAAAAGTTTTGAATAGTTTGTTTGGGCAATAAAAAAAGCCCTAAGTTTTACACTTAACGCTTTTTAGCTAATATAACAAATACGCTTACAATTAGATAATAATTTATTGCTTGTTTGCTCATCTATTGCAAATATAAACACCTAATTCTACATTTACCACGAAAAAAAGTGGGAAATCCTGAATTTTTCAATGTTTTTTCTGTAATTTACCATATTGCCTGCTTTTCCCCGTGGGCTTTATCTGCCTACCCGAAAATTTGGTCTCAGTAAGCAGCTAAATGAACGAAGACCATTGACATGTCGCTTGGTAGCCACAGAACTGTTTCCCCAATTGTATTCCACACAAGTATATCCACTTCTGTCCACATCTATAATTACACCCACATGACCTAAATCATAACATCCGTACTTGTTGCTCTTATATACAAAAATATCACCTTGCTGTGGATTTGTTGAATTAGAATACCTTTTCCATCCTTCCGTAAGTGAGCAGCTATAATACCCATCCGCAATATCCCACGGTAATTCCAGACTCATAGCATGAGCGTACATCTGTATAAAATCTGTACAATACTTTGCATTATATCCCTCCATCGGTGCTTTACCAATCTGACCTCTTACCCAGGCTGCCGCCTGTTCTCTGGTCATACCTGCTGTACGATTAAGCCAGCCTCTGCTATCTGCCCTGAAATATTCTCCTTTTACAGTCACATTTTGATTCACCCTGAGCCATCCGTTGCTCCCGAAATATGACCTATGGGAAATCTTTTCACCATCATCTCTGTCCAATGTTACCATACCTGTTCTAAGCCAACCATTAGACCCAAAATATGACCAGTGGGGCGTCTTTTCACCTTCTTTTTTGTCCATCCACTGCCAGCCCGTACGCAGCCACCCATTACTTCCGAAATAACACCAGTGCTTTGCTGTGTTTTCTCCATAGGAATTTTTTGTACCTTTTCCCATGGACTGCCAGCCTATCCTAAGCCAGCCATCTTTTCCAAAATAACACATGTGTTTAGCAGTGTTTTCATCGTAGGAATTCTTGGTACCTTTCCCCATAGATTGCCACCCTGTTCTTACAATACCATCTTTTCCAAAG
>CACZTF010000318.1 GCA_902784025.1 uncultured Lachnospiraceae bacterium | reverse complement strand
GGGGTTGAGTGTTCCATGGGAGCCATTGAAGGCATATACGGCAGAAAGATAGACTACTATCTGCGTATGAACTTCACCGGTTTTGAGACCATTATCGATGCCATAGGTGGTATTGACGTTGATTCTGATTATGACTTCACCGTGACCGGAGGCGGATATCACTTTAACAAAGGTATAAACCACATGAGTGGTATCGAGGCCCTTGCTTTCGCAAGAGAACGTAAAGCCTTTGCTTCCGGTGATAACCAGAGAGGACTGGATCAGATGAAGGTTATAACCGCAACTATCCAGAAGCTGACTTCCTCAAGGGATGTGCTTGTCAATTACAATACGATATTTAACAAGCTTTCGGATTCTTTCCAGACATCCATACCCCAGGAGACCTTATATAAGATAGTTAACTCCCAGCTTGCTGATTCTTCAGGATGGGATGTTCAGAGTTATGCAGTTTCAGGAGAAGGATCCACAAACACCACTTTTTCAATGCCGAACACCAATACATATGTAATGCTGCCTGATGAATCCATGATAGAAGAAGCAAAACAAAAACTGGCAGCAGTCCTTGACTCATAAAACAACCGGCAGACATTTGTTTTTCACGATAGTAAAAGAAATCTTTACAAAAACTATATTATGAGGTATAATTGGAGATTAGGTTGTTTAATGATACATATCATCTCCTAATAAAGAACAGGGAATAACAATGGGATACGCTGAAAAAAGAAAACAAAAAAGATCTAAAGGCAGCTTCAGGATACCCAAGGGTATTTTGATCGCTCTCCTCATCCTGGAGATAGTACTTGCCATAGTTTTATTCATCACTCTTTCCGGAAAAGGTATATTGCCGGCAGAAGCATCGGGGCTTTATATAGGAGTCCTGGCAGGACTAATAGCTCTCGGATTCATTTCCATGATAAGAAAATGGTCCACTGTGGTCATGATGATAATCTCCGGTATCATTTGTGCCGGGCTGATATTCTTCCTGAACTTTTCCGGAACCATCATCAACTCCATTAAAAAAGTAACATCCGAAGGTCAGTCCACCGTCTCGACAATGCAGGTTGCTGTTTTAAAAACAAGCAGTATCCAGTCTATAGAGGAACTGGCCGGAGAACAGGTAGGTTATGTGGCAGGCGCCCAGAATCAGGAAATAAGCAAGGTACAAAGCGATATAGATTCAAAGGTAATGGGTGTGTCTTATACCCCGAAGAATGGTGTTACAACTCTTGCCGATGCTCTTTATGACAGAGATGTCACAGCTATAATCTTTAATGAATCATATGATAATGTCCTTAAGGACACAGACGGATATGCGGATTTTTCTGATAATATCAGGATCATATATTCTGTTGATGTTGAGCATTTCGTGGCCAATTCAAATGAATCACAGCCTACCGATGAAGATATTTTCACCCTTTATCTGAGCGGTATCGACACATTCGGCGAAACCATGAAGACAAGCCGAAGCGATGTAAACGTCCTGGCTGTAGTTAACATGAAGACAAAACATATACTGCTGGTGAACACACCAAGAGATTATTACATACCTCTTTCCATCAGCGATGGTGAGCCTGATAAGCTTACTCATGCAGGTATTTATGGTGTTGATGTTTCCATGGATACCCTGGAGATGCTCTATGATACGGATATCAATTATTATCTGCGTATGAACTTCTCCGGTTTTGAAAGGATAATAGATACTCTTGGAGGTATTGACGTAGAATCGGATTATGAATTTACCTCTACTCTGAATGAAAAATACCATTATGAAGAAGGTATGAACCATCTGAACGGTGAGGGTGCACTCTTCTTTGCAAGAGAGCGTCATGCTTTCCTTGAAGGAGATAACCAGAGAGGCCGTGACCATATGGCTATCATCACTGCAGTCGTAAAGAAGCTTACTACTTCTCCTGAGCTGTTGACTAACTACCAGGAAATATTCGGATCTCTTGCAGGTGCTTTCCAGACGTCTATGCCTGAGGAGCTCATTTATAAGATGGTCAATCTGCAGATATCCGACCCTACCGAATGGAAGATAGAATCATATGCAGTATCCGGCGAAGGAGACACCCAGGCAACATATACTCATCCCAATGATTACAACTATGTTACTATGCCTGATAAAGAAACTGTATTCAAAGCCCGGGATATGATAGAAGAAGTCTTAAATGAACGATAAAAAAACCGCCTTGGACGGCGGTTTTTTCATTTTATATAACTCTGTAAACCTAAGTATACTATTTGGAAAACTTATATCATAAACTCATTTTTTCCCGGTATTCTTTAAGCTTTTCAAAAGTTTCGTCACTTATCACATGTTCGATCCGGCATGCATCCTTTACGGCTGTTTCCGGAGTGACACCTATACGCTCAAGAATATCTGACAACAGCAGATGACGCTCATATATTTTCTCAGCTATAGCTTTTCCGGCTTGTGTCAGCGTCAGAAAACCGGAGTCGTCCATTATTACATATCCGTCTTCTTTAAGTATGCCCACACCGCGGCTGACACTGGGTTTTGAGTAATTCATATGATTAGCTACATCTATAGATCTGACATTCGCCAGTTTTTTGGAAAGCACCAATATAGTTTCAAGGTACATTTCTCCTGATTCCTGTATTTCGTGCATAACTGCCTCCCTTATATACACCTTGTATTATGTAAATTATATATAAAAAAACATAATTGTCAATAAAAAAAGCCCTTACAGGCTTTATTCCGCACGAAGAGTATCTGTCATCTTCTTCCTGCTCCGATGTCATACTTATCTGCCGTCTGTGTCCGTCCCGGAACATACTCCTGTGCCTTTTTATTTGCTGCTTTCGGCGGCTCATGATAGTCATTGTCGTCCGTCCGGATGTCAGTTTCTTTTTTATTATCTATCCTGCTCTCCTTTAAGTATCTTTCCGGTCACAGCATCTATTTCATACTCATATTTCTTTCCACCGGACTCAAAATCAACCTCATAAACCAGTGAACCGTCTTCATAATCCATAGCCGCACTGAGTCCTGTAACATTATTTTTTTCAAATCCGGCATTTTCAAGCGCAGTCATGGTAGCAGCATCAATACCTACATAACTGCAGTCACTTGCATTACCGATAGATGTAACACCCTCAGTATCATTCTTTTTCAGCAGGTTCAGATCGTTTATGGGAAGGCTTACCAGGTCTTCAAACTTAAGCTTAGAATTCTGGGATATTATCTCTTTTATGAGTTGTGTCTTACTGATGGTGATACCGTATTGTTCAGCAAGAGCTCTTAATTCCTCATCTTCTTTGATGGTCTGTCCTATGATCGCTCCATTAAATGTATCACTCTTTAATATCTTGTCGATTTCATCCATGAGAAGCTTTTGCAGTGCCTCTGCTTCCTGCTGATCTGCATTATCAACACTTATGAGTATTGAATTTGCTATCTCGCTGAGATATCCTTTGCTGATCATAGACCCCAGTAAAGCATTAATAGTGACATTAAGATCCGTTCCCGAAAAATCCATATTTCCCACGATCGCTTCTGCATCTGTATTCATTGGTATCACAGACATGACTCTGCGTTCCTTATTTACGTTTATCTCAATACTGGGATTTACGTCTATTGATATTACCGAAGCTACTGAATTCTGCGCATTGTAAGAACTGATACCTAATGGTATAAAGATAGCCGATGCTGCCGCTATCGCCACTAACACAGTACTTAACAGCCGGTGCTTTCTTTTTTTATTCTCTTTTTTTTGCGTCTGCGCATTGTCTTTTTTTGAAGTAAATGTCACTATTCTTTCAGTTTCATCACTATCTGCAGGTGTTTCAACTGCAGATCCTGCTGCTTTCAGAATATTAACTTTTTCCTTCTTACATTTATCCCAATGCCCGGGCACATCTGAACTGTCAAGTTTTATCGCACTGCTCCCCTCTATTCTGGTGAGGATATCATCAAATACATCAGGAGCAGCATGGTTAAACGCATTGATTATCTTGCTTTCGATCTCATTATCTTTCATAGCCGTCTCCTTTCGTAAGTTTTTCATTTAATTTTTTAAGTGATCTGTTGTACTTTGACAAAACAGTAGACAGTGGAATCTTCATAAAGTCAGATATCTCTCTGTGCTTAAGTCCGGATACAACGTGCAGGACTACTATCTGTCTTTCATCCTCAGCAAGAGTATTTAGCATCTCCGTAAGGACTATATTATCCTCTACACTTATGTTATCATTCACTCCTATGAATTTTTCCCAATCCTCTTCCGGCATGTCTGCCTGCTTTGTTTTGTCTCTAAGCACCTGCAGGCAGAGATTTTTCGTTATGGTAAGTATCCATGCCAAAGGCTTTCCCTGACTTTTGTAGTCACCGGCAGCGGAATGAATTTTAACAAAACAGTCCTGAAGCACATCTTCAGCGTCATCAGGATTTTTAAGCATAGAAAGAGCAAAGCCGTAAACCGAAGACTTCGTCTCGGTGTAAAGCTTCCTGAAACCGTCCATATTTCCTACAGCGGTCTCTTCTATGCATTTATCTAAATAGGCGTCATGTTCTTTTTCATTTTTCCAATCAGCCATATTTATCGTATCCGGGATGTCGCTCATCTCGATTCTCCTTATAACGTATAATTACAATATTATTCCACTCCCTCTGTATAATTAATGCATTTATGCATTTTTTTATTGCATATCACCGCTCACTGCTATCCTTTATTTTTTTATTTCATCATAAAAAATAAAAAAAGGGGGGCTATATACATATCTGCAGGAGTGGTGATCTTTATATTTCTCTCTTCACCGGGTATGATCGCAACTTTCATATCTGTGTACATCTCAACCAATGAAGCATCATCGGTAGGAATGAACTTTCCTTTATTTTTATATCCGGAGTTCCTTATATCATCATTGTCGTCATCAAACCTTTCATATGCCCAGGCTATTACGTCTGCCCTGAAACACTGCGGCGTCTGTACTATGACATATTCACTCCTGTCAGGCGTAGATATCACGGTATCACCCGATACTTTTTTTATAGTATCCCTCAAAGGAATCCCCGGAACTGCCGCATTGTGTTTTTTTACAGCTTCAAGACACATCAGGATCAGTTCCCGGCTTATCAAAGGTCTGGCTCCATCATGTATCATAATATAAGAATTTTCGTATTTATCAGGAAGGATACTATCAAGCGCTGTTCTTACACCGTTTTTAACAGACCACACTCTTTCATCTCCGCAGCCTGCAAATCCCGCAAATTTACTTATACAGTATTTTTCTATCATTTCTTTGCGTATCATATCCTCATAATCCGGATCACATACCACATATATCTCATCTGCCGGACTTTTTTCAAAGGCAATAAGAGAGTAAACAAGTACCGGCTTACCCTCCAGGTCAAGATACTGCTTAGGAACATCTGCTCCCATCCTGGATCCCACACCACCGGCAAGAATTATCACTTTTATGATCTCATTATTCACGCAAACCATTTTATCTCCCATCCGAAAACATAAAAAACACGATCATCGATCTGCCATTTTTATTATACACTCCAATTCCTGCCGTGTCACAGCCGCATTTACTTCGCGTCTCAGGCTCGAGGCATTTCTTTCCCCTGCCATATACCATCCGAAGTGTTTCCGCATCTCGCGGACCGCTACATATTCTCCTTTGAAATCACATAACGCATTAAGATGCCTGATCATCATATTTTTTTTATCAGATATACTGATCTCTTTTTGCGGTGCAAAAGCTTCTTCTTTTTCATTCCTCCCGCTTATCACCCCTTCTCTTACAAACACATTATAGACATCTTCAAATATCCACGGATTTCCCCTGGCAGCCCTTCCTATCATCACACCGTCACAACCTGTCTCTTTCATTATAGAAAGAGCATCTTCCCCGTTTTTTATATCTCCGTTTCCGATAACAGGTATATCCACAAATGCTTTTACATCTTTTATAACGCTTCTGTCAGCTTCACCGGAATAAAACTGTTCTCTTGTCCTTGCGTGCACCGTCACGGCAGCTGCACCGCTCTCCTGTGCTATCCTGGCGATCTCCGGAGCATTTACCGAAGTACAAGAAAAGCCCGACCGGATCTTTACCGTAACGGGCTTTTTTACCGCATTTGCCATTTTTTCGATTATGCGCCCCGACAAAACAGGATCCTTCATCAAAGCCGATCCTTCACCGTTATTAACTACTTTGGGCACAGGACATCCCATGTTCAGATCTATGATATCAAAATCCAGTTCTTCTGCACGCTTCGCTATCTCTCCCATGATATCCGGATCTGATCCGAAAAGCTGGATCATTGAAGGATGTTCCTTCTCATTCGTCTTAAGCAATATCTCCGTATTACGGTTATTATATTTTATCGCTTTTGCGCTTATAAGCTCTGTACAGGTAAGACCGCAAAAATAATCCCTGCAAATGCTTCGATACGGCAGATCCGTCACACCTGCCATAGGAGCCAGAGCCACCGGGACATCAATATCCACATTACCGATCTTCATCATAATGATACACTACCATTTTTTATATGCTATCCTTGAAAAAGATGATACTTCTATCGCCTTAAATGAAAAAATCATTCTTTTGCAAGGATAAAGAAAACCTTATAAAATCTCTCCAACGCCTCAAAAAGCTCTTCCTTCTCACGACGCATCTGGTTTATCAGCATTCCGGCCG
>CACZTF010000317.1 GCA_902784025.1 uncultured Lachnospiraceae bacterium | reverse complement strand
TCAGGATATGTACAAAGTTTTATAAATCTGCCAATGCAGCCTGGACGATAAAAAATAAAAAACAGCTTAAGTCGGCTAAAAAGGATTTTGAATTCTTTATATTTGACAGTTTTATTCCATAGTGACGGATCATCCGTATATTGCTGCATGAGAATATAAACTTATTGTTTTAAAGGGGAAGCATGAAGATTTCAGGAGATAACCCTTATTATTATACTTTTTCCCGGTTTTGTCTGGAAAGTTTCGGACGCCGGCTTTACAGGGTGGCGCTGGACGCAGGATTTACCTGTCCTAACAGGGATGGTAAGGCTGGCACAGGGGGATGTATCTTTTGCAGTAATGCCGGGAGCGGAGAACATGCCTTAAAGTTTCATGGACAGGAACTAACTATATATGATATACAGCCGGTGTTGGGGGAAAGGGCTAAAAAACAGGCACATCCCGGTGACTTTATAGGGTATTTTCAGAGCTTTTCCAATACATATGCACCGGTGGAAAAGTTAAGGGCTCTTTACAGATCTGTCCTGGCAAATGATGTATTTGCCGGGATTTCTATTGCAACACGTCCTGATTGTGTGGGTAGGGATGTGTTGGATCTTTTTTCAGAGTTAAAAGCAGAGTTTCCTGAAAAATTCATATGGTTGGAACTGGGGCTGCAGACTATACATAAAAAAACTGCAGAGTTTATAAACAGAGGATACGATATTGATACATTTGAAAAATGTGTAAAGGAACTTAAGGTGAACGGGATTCCTGTGATAGTCCATGTGATAATAGGACTGCCCGGTGAGACTGAAGATAGTGTGTACAGGACGATAGAATACCTGAATGGTCTTAAGATAGACGGGATAAAGCTGCATTTGCTGCACATACTTAAAGACACAAAGCTTTATGAAATGTATATTGCACATGATAATTGCAAACCGGGATCGGAAGGAAGCAGCCCTGTTATAAAACCTATGATGTTTGAGGAGTATACGGATATAGTCTGCGGGTGTCTTGAAAGACTTTCACCGGAGATCGTTGTGCACAGGCTTACAGGAGACGGGGATAATGAAAAACTGGTTGCGCCCCTTTGGAGCCTTGAAAAAGGGAAAGTTATAAATACAATAAGACATAAATTGAAAGAGAGACGATCCGGACAATGAGTGTATCAGATTTCTGTCTTATCAGGGGATCAGTTGATAAGCTTAGGAGAACAGGTTGAGATATTCAAATATTACACAAGGAGTTTTCATAAACAGACCTAACCGGTTTATTGCAGAAGTACAGGTCGGTGGTCATAAAGAGATAGTTCATGTAAAAAATACCGGGCGATGCAGGGAACTGCTGGTGCCCGGATGCGAAGTGTACCTTCACGAGCCCGGGACACCCGGCAGGAAAACAAGATACGATCTGGTGGCAGTAAGAAAATCCACCGGAGTTTTATTTAATATCGACAGTCAGGCGCCTAATAAGGCGGTAAAGGAGTGGCTGGAAAAGCAGAACTTTGACAGAGTGATACCGGAATATACATTTGGCGGGTCCAGGATAGATTTCTATATGGAGCGGCGGACCGGGGCCGGGGAGCCTGAACGGTATCTTTGGGAAGTAAAGGGGTGTACTCTTGAAATCGATGGAGTGGGTTATTTTCCGGATGCTCCCACCAGGCGTGGAGTGAAGCATTTGCATGAGCTGATCAAAGCAGTTAAAATGGGATATAAGGCGGCTGTGGTTTTTGTGATACAAATGGATGGAGTGTCTGAAGTCAGACCGAATGCGGATACAGATCCGGATTTCAGCAAAGCTGTAGAACAGGCTGAAGAGGCAGGTGTCTGTATAAAGTGTCTGGAGTGTCATGTGGAGCCGGACAGAATGGATATAATAACAACAGAGTGTTGAATATACGGAGGCAGTGTAATGGATTATGATATTATAATAATAGGAGCAGGACCCGGTGGTTATGAAATGGCAGCGGAGGCTTCGGCAAGATACAAGATGAAAACAGCGCTTATTGAAAAAAAGGAACTTGGAGGAACATGTCTGAACAGAGGATGTATACCTACAAAGTCCTTTTTGCATTCTGCCGGTCTTTATGAAGATGTTAAGCATAAAGGAGAGATTTTCGGTATAACGGGAACAAAAGAAATAACTGCGGATATGGAGATCATACAAAGCAGGAAGGCAGAAACAGTCCGGTCTCTCAGAGATGGGATATCAAGCCTGTTGAAAACTGCAAAAGTGGATGTTTATGAGGGGGTCGGGACGATAACCGATACTGGAAAGGTCAAAGTAACCTCAGAAGATAACACGATAAATATTACCGGGAAACACATCGTTATAGCTACAGGATCCAAGCCTGACAGGCAAGAGGAATTACAGGGACATGATCTTGAGGGCGTTGTTACCAGTGATGAGATACTTGACCTGAAAGAAATACCTGAAAGTATGTTGATCATAGGAGGCGGCGTTATAGGTATGGAGCTTGCAAGTGTGTTTAACGCACTTGGAACAGATGTAAAAATAATAAAAGCGTCTTCAAAAATATTTAACGGGCTTGACAAAGAATTGGGACAGAGCTTGAAAATGCTTATGAAAAAAAGGGGTGTTGAGATCATTTTAGGTGCCTGTATAAAAGAGATACGCCGCGTTAAAGAAAAACTCGAGTGCGTTTATGATGATTCAGGAACTGAGGATAATGCAGATGAAAAGGTAATAACATCGGAAATGATACTGCTTGCAAAAGGCAGAAAACCTGAAACAGCAGGGCTGATAAGTGATGATTCGAGTGAGGCTGTAAGATCACTTGAGATTGATAACAAAGGACGTGTGATCGTAGACGAAAACTACCGGACCAGCGTAGAAGGGATATATGCGATAGGTGATTGTATCAACGGAGATAATATAACAGGTCATGCAATGCTTGCCCATGTTGCCGCAGCTGAAGGAAAGAATCTTTTATCATACCTGAATGATACAGATGAAAAGAAAAGTATGCAGGCGGTGCCGTCATGTGTTTATACTGAGCCTGAGATAGCAGCAGTCGGACCGTCTCCTGAAGAATGCAAAGAGGCCGGAAAAGAGATAATAATAAAAAAATATCCCATGGGCGCAAACGGCAGATCAGTTCTTACCCTGCAGGAAAGAGGCTTTATAAAGATAATCGCAGAAGCCGGCAGCAAAAAGATCATCGGTGCTTCCATGATGTGCGCAAGAGCTACTGACATGATAAGTATATTTACCCAGGCGATAGACAATGGGTTGACGACAGATGATCTGGAAAAAGTTATTTATCCCCATCCTACGTTTTGCGAGGGAATAGGTGAGGCATTGTCAAGATAATATAACAAACGGATCTTATAAGAGGTAAAGATGGCAAATAAAGAATGGCTGGATGCCAGAGATGAATTGGTGCTTGAAATGAGATCCCTAGGTTTTAAAAAAGAACTGGGGGAACTGATCGCCGCTAATCTCGGGAGTCCTAAAGCAATACGCCGGATGACTGTTTACCTGCAAAATGTAAAGCCGGAAAGTGAGGAAATGGTGGTAGATGAGATGCTTTCCATATGTGAGGAGATCAAAGCATGGCGTGACAAAAAGGCTTCTTTGCAGGCAAATGAAAAGTATAACGAAATGCTGATGTATAACATATCGGATACGGATCATGAAGACTGACGGATATTCAGATGCCTTTTTTCTGTAAAAAAACATAATTATTTTTTTGACAAACATTAAGATCTGTGTGATAATAAAGGTGCACTATATCCGACAAAGGAAGTATGATTTTTCTTCCGGGAGCGGAACGGTAGCAAGGAGGTATATATTATGGTTTACTCAAGGGAGAGATCTCGCAGCAGGACGCAGACCAT
>CACZTF010000316.1 GCA_902784025.1 uncultured Lachnospiraceae bacterium | reverse complement strand
CCCTTCAAGTCAGCAGTTTACAAAAGCGGGTATTGAGATTTGGGATAATAACGGAAGTCTTGTGAAAAAGTACGAAGAGGGAACCGGTGTCAGAGGCACATATATGAACATAACCTACGATTTTAAGAACGAGGTTAAGGCATCACTTAAAGCAGGGACAAAATATACATACAGGGTTTATGCTTCGGCAGGCGGCAGAACTTATTACAGCAGTAAATACTCAGCTGCCACAAAAGCGAATCAGAGTGCAAGTTTAAATTGCTCTTGGACAAATACAGTGAGGTCCAGATCAAGAGATAATCTGATCGTTCGCGGTGTGATAAGATTCAATTCTACCATGCAGTTTACAAAGGCAGGAATAGAAATCTGGGACAGCAACGGCAAAAAGATCAAAACGTACGAAGAAAAGACAAATGTAAAAAATCCTTATATGAATATAGACTATAACTTTAAAAATGAACTCAAGCTTTCGTTAAAATCCGGTAAGAAGTATACGTACAGATATTTTGCTACCACCGGAGGAAGAACGTACTATAGTATGAAATATACTGCCAGTACAACGTAAAAAGAATTATAAAACAGCAAAGAAAGATCTGTGAAACCATATAGGAATATCACAGTTCTTTTTTTGTAACAGAATCCTTAATGATGTGTATTAACATTAAACAGCTTTAAAGGGGGTTTTGAGTTATAAAATGGAAATTTGGAAAAAAAGCACTACTTTTTCGGAATATAATATAGAAAATACAGAAAATAACGACCTGTTTTTACTTGAACAGCAACTCTCTTTTTTTTAGCATTTAGTTATGTAATTATTCTATTTTTCTAAAAAGTAAAAAGAGGATTCGTTATGAGTAAAGAAGAGTTCGAATATATCTACGAAAAATATCATAAACAGATATTTCTGTATATCAACAAAAGACTTCAAAACAAGGAAATCGCAGAAGATATGACACAGGATGTTTTTGTTCAGTGCTGGAAATCATATAACACTTCATATGATGAAGAAAAATGTTCTATAGCCACGTGGTTATACGTTATAGCGGGAAATAAACTCAAAAACTACTATCGCGACAGAAAGGATTTAGTCACCTTTGAAGATTATATGTCAGATGACTTTACCGAAGAAGTGGATTTTGAAAAAGGAATCTGGCTCGAAGAACTAAGGGATAAGATGGCGGTGGCATTGAAGACTTTAAGTGAAAGAGAACAACAGATAATAGTTTTGAGTTATTATGATGAGCTAAACTCGAAAGAGATTGCATTGCAGTTGGGAATAACAGACGGAAATGTCCGAGTAATAAAGCAAAGAGCTTTGAATAAGTTACTTGTATATTTTAAAGATTATGCTTTTTAATTTTGTCTGATTTTTTAATTCCATTCAGAAGGGGAGACAAACAGTATGGCTGATATGTTCAGAAAAAACGCACTTGAACGATTGTCAAATCCGGATCAGTTGGACAGAACCATGAAAATAACCTCACCCCGGTCTATGCTTATCCTGATCGGCATAGCGGCAATAGTGGCAGGGTGCATAGTTTGGGGATTTCTGGGGAGACTTGTAAATACACAAACGGCAACAGGGATAATAACAGGCGTAGAAAATTCCGGTACAGTATTTTCTGACTATACCGGAAGTGTGGCTGAAATAAAAGCTGATCAGGGTGAAAAGATAAAAAAGGGAGATGTTATTGCGATAGTAACAGATGGTTCGGAAATGAGGGAAATACTTTCTGATTACGACGGAACGGTTTCGGCAGTGCTGACAAATAAAGGAGAAAGTGTATATGAAGGCGGAGAAGTCGCACGTATCAAGCCGGATACAGACACTGATAAAATACTTGTCTGTTACGTTCCTCTTGCTGCAGCAGGAAAAATAAAAGAGGGGCAGGAAGTGATCGTATCACCTGTTAATACTGACAGCCAGAAAACCGGAAATATGAAAGCGACTGTTATAGGTGTAGGTAAATATCCTGCAAATGTTCAAAATATGGCGTTTGTACTGGGTGCGGATAACGGTTTGTCTGATTCATTTTTATCAGAAGGATCTGTAACTGAAATTGTTTGCAGTCTTGAAACAGATACAAGCTCACAAAACGGATTTTACTGGACGTCCGAAAACGGGAAAAAATCTGATGTTCATAAAGGAACACTGGCAAATGTATCTATTATAACCGACAAAGAAGTTCCTATAAAAAAATTTTTTTATACAGGAAATTAATAAAAGGTAATTAATATGGTAAAAGGATATGTAAAAACGCCGACCATATATCAGATGGAAGCAACGGAATGCGGTGCCGCATCTCTATCCATGATATTTGCATATTTCGGTCGCCATATGGCACTTGAACAGATGAGGATAGAAACCGGAGTGTCAAGGGATGGCTGTAATGCGAAAAACATCATGGTAGCCGGCAGGAAATACGGTTTAGAAGTTCATGCCTACAGTAAAGATCTTGAAGGCTTAAAAGAACTGCCTCTGCCGTGTATCATACACTGGCATTTTAATCACTTTGTTGTTTTTGAAGGTATAAAAGGAAAATATGCATATTTAAATGATCCGGCGATCGGAAGAAGAAAAATATCCATGGAAGAGCTGGATGACGGATTTACGGGGATCGTTCTGACTTTTCAGCCGACTGAAAGCTTTACCAAACAAAAAAAGACTGATAAGCTTGCGGATTTTATTAAAGAAAGACTTCACGGACAGTACAATGTAATCGGCAGACTGATCTTTACAGGCCTGTTGCTCGTTATCCCGGGACTGTTATTTCCCATACTTATACAGATATTCATGGATGAAGTTCTGTTTAACGGAAACAGATCATGGCTGTTTAACATAATCATGGTGATGCTGGCGGTTACAGCTCTAAAGGTAGGACTTACTTATTATAAAATGTGGCTTCTGCAACGGCTGAAAACAAAAATGACCCTGACTTCATCATATACATTTTTACATCATTTGTTTAAACTG
>CACZTF010000315.1 GCA_902784025.1 uncultured Lachnospiraceae bacterium | reverse complement strand
TGTCTTTCCTGCCGTTATACGGACGTATTGAAAACAGCCAAAAAAGAGCCGAGCCACCCGCAATGATCAAAAACTTTTTCATATTCATATTCCCTTTAAATCATCTGTTTCGCTTTATATATACATCTTAAAGATACCGTCATTATCCTGCCGATCTTATCTTATTGATCCACGACTCGTAATTCCCCCTGTTCTTCTTTGTTACAGAAAAGGGATATTTTATCTTTCCGCCTTTGCATACTTCTTTAAGCTTTTTTAAAGAACCCTTTATGGAGCTCGCTCCTGCTGTTGAAAAAGGAATGATCTGCTTACCTGAAAGGTCGCATTCCGAAAGATAATCCAACAATATCTGAGGAACACCTCCGCCCCATATGGGATAACCTACAAAAACCGTGTCTTTTTCCGACAGATCGGGAATATCATTAATAAAACGGGTTGTATTTTTTGTGATCTTTTCCTTTATCATTTTTACAATAGATACAACATATCCGCCGTATTCATTTTCCGGCAGGACTTTTATGATATCTGAATCAGTGTCCTTCCTGATACGTTTTGCCAGCTTTTCGGTAATACCCGAATTAGAAAAAAATATTATAACCGATCTCATTTTTTACCTCCCTTCTTCAGCCTGTCATCCGTAATAGTGAAAATGGTCATCCCGCATGACATACATAACCCGGTGAAACAAGACCCGCCAAAAACCGCAAGCCATATATATGAAAAGACTTACCATGCAAATATTTAGATGTAAAAAAGCCTGTACACCGTTTATTTACTGTTGCTTTTAAGAAAATAATATCAGTGATCATTATATAACATTTTAACTATTTTTACACCTTAACTCTGGGACAGGTTTATAATTAACGTAATTAATCTTGATAAAACACAGGAGATAATTAAATGAAAACATAAGTGGTTCCCATAACAATTAAAAAACTGGTTCTGTACATTTGCATCGTTTTTAATATATCATAGATGCACATTTTAAATCGGATGTGCATTTATGAGTAATCTTTTTGATCTTACAGGAAAAAAGGCAGTTGTAACGGGAGCGTCTTCCGGACTGGGAAGGCAGTTTTCCCTTGCCCTGGCAAGACATGGCGCTGACGTGGCCCTTGTGGCAAGAAGGCCGGAGAAATTAGAAGAAGTAAAAAAGGAAGTTGAGGCGCTTCGGGTAAAGTGCATCGCAGTACAGTGTGATGTAAATGAAAATGACCAGATCAAGGCGGCGGTGGCTTCCATCGTGGACCAGTTCGGTACCATTGATATCCTCTGTGACAATGCGGGTATCGGTCTCTTTGCGCCGGCTGAGGAAGAATCTGATGAGATCTGGGAGGCCATGATAAAGACTAACCTGAATGCAGTATTTTACTTCGCCCGTGAGGTGGGCATGGTCATGATCAAGCAGAACTACGGCAAGATCATCATGACCGGATCCATTCACAGTAACGTAGCCATGACCGGTCTGCCTCTTAACGCTTACTGCACAACCAAGGGCGCCGTAAGGATGCTTATTAAGTCCCTGGCTGTGGAATGGGCAAAGTACAATATCACTGTAAATGGTATCGGCCCCGCTTATCTTGCAAGCGAGATGACAAGCTCGGTCATCGATAGCGAAGACTTCCTGAACGTAGTAAAAACCTACTGCCCCATGGGACGTCCCGGTAAAGAAGGTGAGCTTGACGGCGCTATCGTTTACTTTGCATCCGATGCATCAAGCTATACTACAGGACAGCTGCTTTCCATCGACGGCGGCTGGACAGCGATCTGATCGGTAAACAATAAAATACTATTAAAAACAAAAAACAGCATACAACGGTACGGAGTAAATCCCATCGGACTCTCCGAAATTATTTTCAGATAATCTTACGACTTTTTCAGGCTTATACTTCTCTCTGTATTTATTAAGACTTGCAGATCTTTTATGTCTGCCCGCCTTTATCTCTACGGGAATGATCCCATCCGGCATATCAAGCAGCAGATCTATCTCCATTCCGGCATCCGGTTTGTGGTAAAACAGCTCATACCCCTTTGCTGCCAGGGACTGGACAACATAATTTTCCGCCAGGGCGCCTTTGAATAGATTGCCGGATGTATTTAGCAGGTCACTGTACTTTATCCCGCCTGCATAAGACAACAACCCGGTATCGGACATGTAAAGCTTAAAGCTTTTATCATCCGCATATACTTTCAGCGGAGTGCGAACGGTTTCCGTATTGTCCACTTTGTACACCATGCCGGAAACCCTCAGCCAGTCGATAGGTTCATAAAAATCCCTTTTATTTGCATTACTGCGCACTTCTTTATATTTGAATTTCGGATTCTCTTTTGCCAGCTGCCTCGGCAGAGATTCATACACAGCAGTGATCTTTACACCTTCAGCCGCACTCGTGGTATATTGGGACATATCCGCACTGTAGGCAAGCAGGATGAAACGCTGCAGTTCTCTGTCAAATCCGGTCACGTCACGATCTGAAGAAATGTAATCATCCACACACCGGGGCATTCCGCCCACATACAGGTAATCTGTGTATAAATGTATCGCTTTCTCATGGATAATTCCCGGCATAGGCTTCATACTGCTATATGCGGCTGCGATCTCTTCGGCAAGAAGCTCTTCTCCTGCTGCAATAAGAAATTCTTCAAAATCCATTGGATACATCTGAACCTGCCGTATTTTTCCAACCGGAAATGAGCCTGAAAACCGGTTTATCTTCACGCCAAGAAGACTTCCTGCACCTATTATCCGGTAATTCTCTTCTGCCTCACAAAAATATTTCAGAGAAGAAATTGCTTTTTCGCATTTTTGTATCTCATCAAAAAAAATCGTAGTGGAGGCATCGATCTTACGCCCTTTGTATATTCCGATCTTCTTTAGAATCTCAACCGGTTCCAGACTGTCCTCAAAAAAATCCGAAATTCCCGGCTCTCTCTCGAAATTCAGATACAGATGATCATCATATCTCTCACTGCAGAATTTTTTTATAATCCAGGTTTTCCCCACCTGCCTGGCTCCGGTAACAAGCAACGGCTCTTTTGTTTTTTTATTTTCCCATTCTTCCAAAACGCCGTAAAATTTTCTGTACATAGATCCGTCCTTAAATGTTTTTTAATATTTGACCACTATTACATTTACAGCATCATATTATCATATTTGTTGAAACATTTCATCTTTTTTGTAGTATTTATTTGAAATCTTTCATTTTTTTGCAAATAGTGATCCAAAAAATTGCCAACTTATTTTATATATTCATTTTTTAATTGACTCGAATTCGAGGCAATTAAAATCCGGATTATGTAAAACCTTCCAAAGCCCTGTAAAAGATAAAACGCTTCCGTTCCTTAACTAATTCTGTATCACATAGCCCGGATACTCAATACGATCACATTTTTTATTTTATCAGGTCAGCATAACTGTATCCGTGAACCACACTACGCAGATCCTCCGGAGCCAGCTCTATCTGATATCCCACCTTGCCGGCGCTTACAAATACATTTTCATAGTCCTTTGCC
>CACZTF010000314.1 GCA_902784025.1 uncultured Lachnospiraceae bacterium | reverse complement strand
TAACGGGGATTTGCAGGATTTTCTTCGATCTTTTCCCTGAGGCGCCGGATATGTACATCCACAGTCCTTTCGTCACCGGGAAACTTTGATCCCCATGCCTCTTTAAGAAGCGCCTCACGGCTATACACTTTTCCCGGGTGCTTTGCCATCAGTTCAAGAAGATTAAATTCCCTTGCGGTAAGATTTATCTCGTTATCATCGATATAAAGACTCCTGCTTTCCGTATCTATCTTCATCTCTTTGAAAATGAGAACTGTCTCATCCTGTACAGGCTTGGTCTCTTTCTGGTTTCTTCTGAGTATCGCTTTTATACGTGCCTTTAATTCCAGAATATTATATGGCTTAGTGATATAATCGTCTGCGCCGTATTCCAACCCCATTATCTTATCCATGTCTTCGCCTTTTGCAGTAAGCATGATAATAGGCACATCTGAAAAAGCCCTGATCTCCTGACAAACCTGCAGCCCGTCCATTTTCGGAAGCATAAGATCCAGTAAGATAATATCAAACTCTGTCTCTTTAGCCATATTCAGCGCTTCTTCGCCGTCATAAGCCGCAGAAACCTCCATGCCGTCCTGTGCAAGTGAAAAAGTAAGTCCTTTTACGATTATTTTTTCGTCATCTACCACTAAAACTTTTATAGCCATTTGTTTTAATACTCCTTGATCAAACAGTAATAAGATCCTTTATCTTACTAAATGCCCCGTCTTTAATGCCGGGAACCTTCATAATGTCTTCGATTTTTGAGAACTGACCGCCGTCCTGCCTGTAAGTGATGATCGCCTTTGCTTTCTGGTCTCCTATACCGGGAAGGGTTTTGAGCATGACCTCATCTGCAGTATTGATATTTATGAGACCTTTCCCCTGTGCGTCTGCACCAGTCTCCCCTGCGTTATCAGAAACCCGTGCGGTGACATCACCTTTTTTCAGTATTATTATCTGTTGTGAGTCAGTTACCCTTTCAGCCATGTTCACACATGTATCATCTGCATCTTCCAGAAATCCCCCGGCAAGCTCAACAACATCCGCTATCCTGCTGTCTGCATCACACGTGTACAGACCCGGTTTTTTTACTTCTCCGCATATATAAACTACAGGTTTGGAAGTTTCCTGCTCCTGCCGGTCATTTTTACTGACCGGGTCAGTTCCCTCTGCAACTTCTTTATTTCTTTCGGGATCTTCAATCCCACCGTCCGAGATAAATATATCGTCCTCCCGCCCCTCTTCAGCTGAAGATAACAACGAAACGATACCGGCGGCTGCTATAAACCCTATTATTATAAGAGGTTTTATGAACCGCCATTTTTTAAACAGATCATTTTTTTTCAATTACGTGCCCCTCCTTAAAAAACCTATTTCCAACAGCGTTTTTTAAGGTCCCCCTTTGCAACGTATCGTAAAATATTTTATATGAAACACGTTTTAATTACAAGAGTTTTTTGTACTTTACTCTGATTATTTTTTGTTGTAAAATCATACGGGTAAAAAACTGGAAACGTCGGTGTTCTTACTTTTTTTTGCATATTATCTTTATACACCGAATGATCAAACTTATACTAAAGGTTCCAAAATGGACAACTCTAAATATTCAAAATTACAAAATTACAACAGATATAAAAGCAATACCGGATACGGCAGAAACAGATTTTCCGGAAATTATATATATTTTGCCGCACCTATCCTGGTCCTTACTGTTTTTCTGATACTTTTTGCGATAAAAGGTCTCACACCTTTTGGTCAATATGTCTATCTTCCTTCAGATATGTATCACCAATACTGCCCGTTTTTATCCGAGCTGTGGTACAAATTAAGAAGCGGAGGAAGTCTTTTGTATTCCTGGGATGCAGGACTCGGCACAAACTTTACGGCACTATTTGCCTATTATCTCTCAAGTCCTCTTAATTTTCTTACGGTGCTGTTTCCCCACTCCATGACCGCACCTTTGATGAATGCATTTATCATAGTAAAAATGATGTGTGCATCCTTGTTTTTTACGATCTATTTATCAAAGCACTATAACGATAAAAGCATCATGATGAGCCTTTGGTCTTGTTTTTATGCAATGTCAGGATATATAGCGGCATATGCATGGAACATAATGTGGCTTGATGTTGTCGCCGTATTTCCGCTTGTGATACTGGGTATAGAAGTACTTGTAAAGAAAAAAAGACCTTTTCTCCTGATAATCTCACTGGGTCTTTCTGTTTTATTTAATTATTATATTTCCATAATGGTTATCATGGGAGCAAGCATTTACTTTTTGCTTATTGTTTTTCTCGGAGACCACCTCGAAAGGAAACGGCAGATACCGGCCGTCATAGGTATGTATATCGGTTGTTGTGCGATCGCTGCAGGACTTGCCGCTGTATTACTCCTGCCCGAGATCTATGCTTTTTCACAATCCGCTTCATCATCATCCACCTTCCCCACCACTCTGAAGGCATACCATTCCTTCATGCAGACGATAGCAAGGCACCTTACATTCTCCCCTTCTTACACATGGCTTGAGCATTTCCCTAACATATACAGTTCTGTTCTGGTGATACCGCTCATTCCTGTTTTCTTCATAACTAAAAGGATAAAAGTTAAGAGAAAGATAATATTCGGTGTGATCTGCGGGATATTCCTGTTTTCATTTATGTTTAACATCCCGGAATACATATGGCACGGTTTTCATTTTCCTAACTGCCTGCCGGCAAGACAATCCTTCATTTATATTTTCTTCGTCTTAACTTTTGCCTACGAAGTCCTGCATAACAAAGAAAAACTGAAATTCAGTTCCCTTCTCATATCAGCCGAGCTTACTGCAGCTTACCTGATAATCATAGTCCTGTTGTTCAGAGGTGATGAAACGGTTGCTGACAGTGATAATTTCTCATACTCGCTCATGCATATTCTCTGGAACGCTGCCTTTGTTGCCATTTACTTTTTACTTTTGTTTTTTTCCAGAAAGCCGCGTATGTTTAACAGGGTCTTCATTAACTCTGCTTTATGTGGTCTTCTTTTGTTCGAATGCGGTCTCCACTTTTTTGACACTTCACTTTCACTGGTTAATTATACGGAGTACCGGAAAAACGATGAACCTTACAAAACAGCTATCGAAGAAGTCACAAAAAATGAAACCGAGCTTTTTTACCGAATAGACCAGAAAGAAGCACGAACTGCAAATGACGGAGCATGGTACGGATACAGATCCGTAAATACTTTTTCATCAACTTCCCCTTCAGGTGTTTCCGTATTTTTCAGACAGATGGGATCAAAGGCTGCGATGAACTCTTATCAGCGTCTTGGCGGCACATATCTTACCGATGCTCTTGTCTCTGATAAATACATGATAATAAAAGATGAAGTTCCTGATGATTCAGAACTACATGAAATAGTCTACAGCACTGACAGATTTTCTGTTATAAAAAACAAATACACTCTTCCTCTTGGCTATCTTCTGCCTTTTACTGCCGCAGATATGCACACGAACAAATCCTCATTTATAAGGGATTCCATAGATTTTCAGAATTCCCTTTTTGAGAATGCTGCCGGAATAGTGAATCTATTTGATCTGGAAGATAAATTCGAGGGTGACAAACTATACACCCATGCTGTTAATGAACCGGGGCAATTATATATAGTCGTCCATGCTGAGGTTCCTGAAAGCATCTCCGTTGCCGTAAATGAAAAAGAGGCAAAGGAATTTAAGGATCTGAAATCGCATAACCATGTTGTTGATGCAGGCTCTGTTAATAAAGGAGATACTATAACCATTTCTTCAGAGGACAATTTCAATTGCAAGGTATATGTCATGAATACCGAAAAGTTTATCAGAGGAATAGAAACATTGCAGGGAACCGGACTAAAATTAAGTGAGGTTTCAGATACACATCTTAAAGGCAGCTTCTCTACTAAGACTGCCGGAGCATATACTTTTTCAATACCTTACGATGACGGCTGGACTGTAAAGATCGACGGAGTCAAACAGGATATCAAGAAGAGTATGGATGCATTCCTGCGTGTTGATGTTACACCGGGAGACCATGATGTCGAGCTAAATTTCTTCCCCAAATATCTTAACGAAGGTATTGCTGTAAGCCTTGCAAGTTTGGGTATTTTGTGTATACTTGTAATAATCTGGAAAAAAAGACGGAGGTTATCATGAATTTAAAGCTTTGGGGCGGACGTTTTACAAAAGAAACAGATAAGATGGTAAATGATTTTAATGCTTCAATTTCTTTTGATAAGCGTTTATATGCCCAGGACATTACAGGCAGTATTGCTCATGCCCGAATGCTGGGTGATCAGGGGATCATCAGTAAAGATGATGCCGGGAAGATCGTAAACGAACTCAAAAAGATCAAAGAAGAGATCGATTCCGGCGTCCTTGAGATAAGTGACGAATATGAAGATATCCATACATTTACTGAGGCTACACTGATCTCACGCATAGGTGAGACCGGCAAAAAGCTTCATACAGGAAGGAGCCGCAACGATCAGGTAGCACTTGATACGCGTATGTATTTCAGAGAACAATGTGATATCCTTTCAGAGCTCTTAAAGGATCTTCAAAACGTTCTTCTTAAGATCATGAAGTCTCACACTAACACATTTATGCCCGGCTTTACACATTTACAGAAAGCACAGCCTGTTACTCTTGCACACCATCTTGGTGCATATTTTGAGATGTTCGTCCGTGACAGAAGCAGACTTGCCGACTGTCGTGAACGAATGAATGAATGTCCGCTGGGATCCGGTGCTCTTGCAGGAACAACCTATCCTCTTAACAGGGAACAGACAGCTTCCGAGCTTGGATTCAGGTGTCCCACGGGAAACAGTATGGATTCAGTATCAGACAGAGATTTTCTGATCGAATTTTTATGTGATCTGTCTATCATCGCCATGCATCTCAGTCGTTTTTCAGAAGAGATATGTATATGGAATTCTAATGAATACGGTTTTATAGATATAGATGATGCATACAGCACAGGCAGTTCCATTATGCCCCAAAAAAAGAATCCTGATATAGCTGAGCTGGTCCGCGGTAAAACAGGACGTGTCTACGGCGCTCTCACTGCCCTTCTTACTACTATGAAAGGACTTCCTCTTGCATATAATAAAGACTCACAGGAGGATAAGGAACAAGCCTTTGATGCACTTGATACGGTCAGGGATTGTGTAATCCTTTTTACCGGAATGCTTGAAACAATGAATTTTAATAAAGAACGGATGGAGGAAAGTGCTAAAAAAGGATTTACTAATGCTACTGACGCTGCTGACTATCTGGTAAAGAAAGGCGTTCCATTCCGTGATGCACACGGTATCATAGGGCAGATCGTTTTATATTGCATAGATAAAGAATTATCCATAGACCGGATGTCTATGGATGAATTCAAAAAGTTTTCAGATGTTTTTGATAATGACATCTATGATGCGATCAGCCTGGAAACCTGTGTAAACAGCCGTAACACAGCGGGCGGACCGGGAATCGACAGCATGAATGAAGCCATCGAAAAGTATGAAAGATATTTAAGCTGAAAAAAAAGAGTCCTGTAAAGCATGGACTCTTTTTTTTGCGGTCGGCTGTTCCACAGACAGGTTTCAATCAAGATATATGATCTTTTCATCATCCAGTCTGATAGCCGCCAGATTTGCCCGGGGATAATTATCTTTATAAACATATCCGCAATCTATATCTATATACGTATTTCCCTGAAATTTTACCCTGTAAACCTTTCCGTCCGCAAAATATTCTTTATCAAATATAGTCGGAGTATGTCCGAAAATAATGGTATCTCCCTTTCCCTCATCATAAAAGAAGGCATCTCTGTTCCATATATAATAATCCGTTATACCCTCCAGCGTACCGTTCAGCCTTCTGTATTTTTCTTCGGAAACATATGAAGCATGCACTATTATATATCTTTTGCCATTGATCGTTATTATCCTGTAATAAGGAAAACGGCGTATAAGCTGGGCCCAGTAAGCAAGACGTCCGGGTGTTACCCCCTTTTCTATAAGTTCTCTCACTGTACCGTACTGATCATAATACGGATCGATCTCAACTCCTTTAAATCCGGCCTCCTGATCGTAAGGGTCGATAAATTCCAATGCCCAGGGAACATTTCCGAACGTAAAATCATACTCATGGTTCCCCATAAGTACCTCTATATTAGGGGGCTTATTTTCAAGCCATTCCAGCATTTCGAAATTTTCCCCGCCTCTGTCGATGATATCACCTGCGATAATAAGCTTATCATCATCGCTGAAATCAATCTTTTCCAGCATTTTCATAAATGCGCTGTAGCAGCCGTGAATATCACTCATAACATATATGCTCATTTACAGCCACCCCCTGTCACAAATGCAAAAACGCAGATCACCTCTTCCTTTAAAGATCATTCTGATATCAACCCTTCAAGAGTGTTTGCGATCTCCTGAATAAACTCTTCCGTATTCTTTTTTTCTGGGTTATCGATAGTTGTTATCACAGCCAGATCCCCCGTCATCTTACCGCTTTCAATGGTAGCTACGCAGGCTTCTTCTAGCTTATCTGCAAATTTCATAAGCTCAGGATGCATATCGAGCTCGCCCCGTTTTCTCAAAGCTCCGCTCCATGCAAATATCGTAGCACAGGGATTAGTGGAGGTTTCTTCTCCTGCCAGATGCTTATAATAATGTCTCTGGACAGTTCCGTGGGCTGCTTCATATTCAAAATTACCGTCAGGAGAAACAAGAACCGATGTCATCATGGAAAGTGATCCAAAAGCTGACGCGACCATATCACTCATAACATCTCCGTCGTAATTCTTACATGCCCATATAAAGCCTCCTTCAGATCGCATAACACGTGCAACAGCATCATCGATAAGGGTATAGAAGTAACTTATGTCCTCTTTCTCAAATAAAGGCTTATAACGTTTTTCGTAGAGATCATTAAAAATATCCTTAAAAGCATGATCGTATATTTTTGAAATGGTGTCCTTTGTGGAGAACCAGAGATCCTGCTTAGTTGAAAGGGCATAGTTAAAGCATGCCTTGGCAAAACTTTGTATAGAAGGATTTAAGTTATGCTGTACCTGAAGGACACCCGGCTCGGTAAATTCATGTACAAGCTCTCTCTTTTCAGCACCAAAGCCGTCAGTATAACAAACCTCAACCTTTCCCAATCCTACCGGCATCTCAAAAGCCCTGTATACATCGCCATAAGCATGACGTGCGATAGTTATGGGTTTTTCCCATGTTCTTACATAAGGTTCTATCCCCTTTACTATGATGGGAGCACGGAACACGGTTCCGTCAAGGATCGCTCTTATGGTCCCGTTAGGACTTT
>CACZTF010000313.1 GCA_902784025.1 uncultured Lachnospiraceae bacterium | reverse complement strand
ATCTAGTTTGTGACTGTATTTAATAATTGTTTATAGTTTTTTAATGTATGTGAACATTGTCTTTCCATATGTCCACTATCTTTACATGCCGACCTTAAAATATCAGGAGAAAAAACACATAAAAATCCCCTACTCGATCCGGCAATGCCGCTCTCGTCTCAAGAACTTTGCACCCTCTATGATCATCATTCGCAAAAACCTTGATTTTTAAGCAAGCTTACATCATGGCTTTTTGTTCATTCTCTTAACAAAAAAAGGGCCACGCAAGCCCTTGTCATGTGATATTTTCAGTGACAGTAATTTACTGCGCATATTATTCGCTTACTGTTATATATTCATCAGTTAATAGCTCAGCTACTTCTTCACCGGACATCTCTTTATCTGAGGAATATTCAATACCTGAATATGTGCCGGCACCGCCTCCTTCTCCCATGTTCCTGTAAGCGGCCACATAAAATCTGCCGTCTTTCTTACCTTTAACGTATAAAGTATCTCCTATAAGTCCAAGATCGACATCAGAGAGCATTAACGCCGTTTCATCGAGTTTAGTTTCTATAGTTCGTTTTGTTACTCCGTTCAAAACTGAATACGAGAACTGGGCATCAGATGACCTATATGTATTTCCTTCCATAATTTCAAATCCCTCCGGTGTTTTTATAACGGAAAGCGTGTGTTTTGCTGAAGTATCTTCGGAAGATCCGCCGTCAGAAGCAGTTTCCGATTCTTTGGTATCTTTATTTTCAGAACTTTCAACAGCTGTAGTTTCATTATTTTTCTGTCCGGAATCAGTTGTTTCTATGGCTGCAGATGTTGTACTCTCACCAGCCTTCGTTTCAGATGATACAGTTGTTACCTTTTCACTTTTACCTGCATCTGCTCCGTTACAGCCCGCCATCATAACCACTGCTGCACCGATAACAGCACCGAATATCAACTTTTTTTCATGTTATCCTCCATGTTTTTGTTCTTACGCAATTATCTCAAAACCTACGATAATTCTATCCTTATATGCTGTATAAAACAAGGGCATACATAAAACTATCATAATATGCGTCACAGAGACGGATCTGAAGATGCAAAAAAGAGGTCCGGTGGCACATTCGCCGCGTAAACCTCCTGTTCAAAAACGATGTGTCATGGTTTTTCATTTTGATAGAGCCATGGTTTGTAAGCAAGCTTACATCATGGCTTTTTGTTCATTGCCTTAACAAAAAATAAAGGGCTTCACAAGCCCTTGTTTTGTGTCAGAGGGATATACATACCGGCTTCCCCTTTATCTGTTATCCACCTTTTCAGGATCCATGTCGTGGCGTGCAAGCCTTTCCCACGCCACTTTTTCCCAATCCGTATCCGGTTTCCCGTAGTTACAGAACGGATCAATGGAAAGCCCTCCTCTGGGGAGGAACTTTCCCCATACTTCTATATATTTCGGATCCATAAGCTTAATAAGGTCTTTCATGATTATGTTTACGCAATCCTCATGAAAATCACCATGTTCTCTGAAGGAAAACAGATACAGTTTCAGACTTTTGCTCTCCACAAGTTTTTTATCCGGCACATATGAAATAATGATATTTGCAAAATCCGGCTGTCCTGTGATAGGACACAGAGATGTGAACTCCGGACAGTTAAATTTTACAAAATAATCATTTCCCGGATGTTTATTATCAAAACATTCCAAAACTTCAGGCGCATAATCTGTCCTGTATCTTACTTCCTTTTTTCCCAGTAACGTCAGATCTTCATCTTCTCTTTTATCCATTTTTATAAACCTCTGAATCCCTTTCCAAAAAATCTTATTTTTTTTTTTAATTTTTGCAATAAAACTATTTACAAATTCATTAGTATAACGTATAGCAGAAACGCAACATCCTCTGCTCGTACATTTTTCTTTTTCCTTTCTTCAAAAAATCGGTGTGTTCATCCTGATCATGGTATACGTCAGCCATTCATCCGGATAACATCACTGATTTTTTTGCTTTACGTATATCTCAAGATCTTTTAAGCGCCGGATCTTCGGCTCCGTTTTTGGCAAATGCCTTTGATCTGTCTATACATGTGGCACACTTTCCACAGGGCTTCTCTCCTCCTTCATAGCATGACCATGTATATTCATAAGGAACCTTGAGTTCCAACCCCCTTTTTACTATATCTGCTTTTGTAATATTTACAAAGGGCGCTTCTATATGTACTTCATTTCCTGTCCCCAGTATAATACTCCGGTCCATAGCCGCATTAAATTCCGGCGTACAATCCGGGTAAGCACTGCCGGCTGCATCATCAGCATGCGCCCCGTATATTATTACACTGCAGCCTTTTGACTGTGCGATGCTTGCCGCACAAGCCAGAAAAAGCCCGTTTCTGAAAGGCACGTATGTACTTATGAGCTCTGTGCCGGCATTTTCTTTTTTTTCTCCAAAAGAAAGATCTGTATCGTTATCTTTTTGCCGCGCATAACTGCCGGATGGTATCTCTTTTTCAGAGCTCTTTAAGAGCGAACTGCCGCTGTCCTTAAATATAAAGGAAAGATCGATAAAGTGCTGCTCTACACCGTAAAATCCCGCTATCTTTTTTGATGCTTCTATCTCTCTGTCGTGTTTTTGTCCGTAAATTACCGATAAAGCATATACATTTTCTTTTCCGTATTTTGAAACGGCCATGGCAAGCGCCGTAGAGGAATCTATACCGCCGCTGACAAGCACCAATACTTTCATAGATATATTCTCCGTTATCATTATATTATTATCCAAAGAAATTTCCGGACCGGAAACGTTTCCCCGGTGTTACCCGCTGATACATGCTATCGCAGATACATCTGAAGAGTCTTATCTTCTTTGAATTTTCCCCGGAACTCATATGTAAAGGTCTTACTATTATCCTTCTTTATCCCTCTGGCGGTCATACAGCTGTGGTATCCTTCCAAGGTTACGGCAACATCCGGGCTTCCCGTGATCTCGGAGATAATATCCGCTATATCCATCCCTATCTTTTCCTGAAGCTGCAGTCTTTTTCCAACCATATCAACAACGCGGGCTATCTTTGAAAGGCCTACCACTTTCCCTTTTGGAATATAGGCAACACTTGCCTTCATGTCATACATGAGTGCCATATGATGTTCGCAGTATGAAAAGAATCCTATATCCTTTACTAATACCATATTGTCGCCAGGGTCTGTCTCAAATCCGTCTTCAAATGTCTTATCAAACATCTGCGCGATCTCATGGTTGCTGTAGTTCATACCCTCGAATACTTCAGCATACATTGCTGCTACCCGGTCCGGTGTTTCCTTAAGCCCCTCACGTTCCGGATCGTCACCCAGTGCTTTTATGATACCTTTGATATGTTCTTTTATGGCTTGTGTATCTATCATTATACTCTCCGTGATATTTATTTCTGCGATCGTTAAATATTATTTATGTCTTGTTTTAAATTTCCGGCATACCGGCCCATTATTTTTAGCCGGCTATATCCTCATGCCCCCTCTCTTTAGAGAACTAAAACATGTATAAAGGCAAGTGTCACTGCTGCCATAAATGCTCATGCCCCTCTCTTTAGGAAACTAAACGCCACGTCGTTCAGGATCCCATATGACCTTATGCATCTGCAGCTGAAGTCTCACTTTGTTCATGGAATTGTCTGACATATATTCCACCATCCGCGCCGGCTCTATCTTTCCGAATACCGGACTCAGGTAAACATAACACCGTTCAGTAAGTCCGTATTCCCGTATTACCTCTTTTGCCCTGATCAGATCCCCTTCGCTTCCGCAAACAAATTTTACGGTATCTTCCTTTTTCAGAAAATCAAAGTTGCCGGTGAGCATATGTGCTTCACAGCCGCTTGAGGGGAGTTTATAATCTATTGTAAATACCGGACGGCATGTCTGGCAAAACGCACTGATATCCACGCTTCCGTTTGTTTCAACCTCCACTCTTAAGAGTCCGTTGTGTAAGTCTTTTTCTTCCCGGAACATGGGACTATTTTCCAATAATATCCGGAAGAGCTT
>CACZTF010000312.1 GCA_902784025.1 uncultured Lachnospiraceae bacterium | reverse complement strand
GCCTCTTTAAGATGTGGTGTTATCGTCACATCTGCACCTTTACGTATTTTGAAAGGCACCTTTCCCTCTGCGATAAGATTAAGGGCATCTGCGTCCATGATAAGAGGACAGTTCACATTTGCGGTAACATATTTTACGATCTTTGCTGATATATCACTTTTGCCCATCCCGGGACCTAAAACAACTGAATCCGCTTTTTGAAGCAATCCTTTCAGCTTTTCCAGACTTTCTTCTTCATTTTCCGGTTTGAAATCGCCCTTGTCGTAATCAGTGACCACCGTTTCCGGCCTTGCCGACAGAACCGCCGTCCGGTTATCTTCATGGGTATAGAGATGCACCAGACCGGCCCCCGTCATATATGCCGAGGTACAGGCCAGAGCTGCCGCCCCGCCGTACTCCTTTGATCCGGCTATGATGAGCACGTTCCCGAAGCTGCCCTTGTGGGAATCATCGGAGCGCCCGGGGATCAGAGCAGATTCTCCGGTATCAAGAAGATAAAAACCCTCGTCCTTTCTGACTGAAGCCTCACCCTGCCAGCCGATCTTCTCTACCGTAAGACGCCCGGTGTACTCTGCTCCGGGATATAGCATATGACCAAGCCGCTCCGCGCCGAAGGTAACCGTCTCGTCCGCTTTTACCCCGATACCCATCACCCCGCCCGTAGTGGCATTTATACCACTGGGAATGTCTATTGATATGACATAAGCACCGGCGGCTTTTATCTTTTTTATCACGTCGCGGTATGCGCCATCCACCTCACGGTCAAGACCGTTTCCGAATATCGCGTCTACAACTACGGCATTCTCCGGGATCCTGAGCCGGTCTCTGAATCTGACTCCTGTCCTACGGCATATCTCAAGCTGGGTATCAAAGTCCGGTGTGCCATGGCGGTAAGGATTCCCACCTGCCAAAAAGGCAGAAACATCCACCCCCTGCTCCGTCAGCTGCCTGGCCACGCATAGCCCGTCCCCGCCGTTATTACCCTTGCCGCATACACAGATGACAGGACATGACCGGGAGCCGTCCTCCTTCTTATCACCCAGTACGCTGAGAACCCGTTTCGTCACACCCAAAGAAGCCCTCTCCATAAGTACAAGAGAGGGTATTCCTATGTTATTTATGGTAAATGAGTCAATAGCTGCAGCCTCTGAGGCTGTATAAATCCTGTGCATATCTCCTCCACATATTGCACTGAATCATAAAAACACCGACTGAATAAGCCGGTGTGGTGTTTCATCATGTTATCCCCTGTGCTCCAGTGCTGCCCTGAACGATAACCGCATGAGTGATTCGGTAAGATTAACATTCTCCACAATGACATCATCCCCCAGGTGGAGATCAAGGTGGGCAAAATTCCATATCTGCTTGACTCCGTTCTCCACAAGAAGCTCTGCCATGCGTTTCGCCTCAGACTTAGGTATGGCGATGGCTCCTATTTCCACATTATTCTCTTTGATGAATGTGGGGATCTGGTCTATATCCATTACCTTCAGCTCACCGACCTCCTTGCCGATGATCTTTTCATCTTTATCAAACATACCGATTATATGAAAGCCCCTGTGTTTGAAGTACTGGTAATGAGCCAGCGCCTGTCCGAGGTTTCCGGAACCCAGTATTATAATGTTATGTATCTTGCCCAGTCCGAGTATCTTTCCTATCTCGTTATAAAGGGAGCTTACGTTATATCCGTAGCCCTGCTGCCCGAATCCGCCAAAATGATTCAGATCCTGGCGTATCTGGGATGCAGTCACTCTCATCCTGAGACTGAGATCCCTGGAAGAAATCCTTTGTACTCCTGTATCTATAAGCTCACCCAAATGTCTGTAATATTTTGGCAGTCTGTGGATAACAGCCGTCGAAATCTTCTTTTTAGGACTCAATTTACTCACTTCCTTTATTTACTATTTCTATTGTCTCATTATATATCATTGTTACGAATTAGTCAAAGCAATTTTGATACTTTTTTAACTTTTTTATGTTTTAAATGTAAAGTATAAAATATTAATGCGTCTTGCGGTTTATATAAGTAGTCTCATATTTTGAATACACTATCTTCTGGGCCTTATACAGACTGAAATATTCGGACAGCAGATAGCTTACCGCTATACTTATCATGCAATAATACAAAGATGATATCCCGAAAAGCTCTATTGCGATGAGTACGGATGTGACAGGGCTGTTGGTCACGCCGCAGAATACACTGACCATACCGCAGGCAGCACATAAAGCCACCGGCATACCGAAAGCCGGAGCCAGACAGCTTCCTATGGCAGCACCTATGCAAAGGGATGGGATTATCTCACCGCCCTTGTACCCTCCTCCCAGGGTGATGGCGGTAAAGAGTATCTTCAGCAGAAAGAAATACCACGGCACACTCTCTGCAAGGCTCATGGATATCAGATTCAATCCATTGCCGAGATACTGCTGTCCGAATACAAAAGATAATCCTACTATCGCCCAGCCGGCTATAAATATCTTAACATAAGGACTTTCCACATATTTTCTCAGCGCGCCGGAAACCATGCCCAGGGCAATGACAAAAAGTATGCTGACAGCCGCAAATATAGCACCCAGTGCGATCAGTCTCATACCTGAAGGCAGGTCGATAGAGGCTATTCCGCTCAAAGGAAAACGGATGGCCTCGACACCGCATGCTTTGCTGATACCCCTTGCGATGACCGCAGACAGTACACAGGGAAGAAGAGCAGCATAGTACATAACGCCTACACTTATCACCTCAAGTGAAAAAACGGCTGCTGCTGCCGGAGTTCCGAACATGGCGGAAAAGCAGGCGCTCATGCCGCACATGATAAGGATATGCTTGTCCTTATCATCAAATCTTAAAAGACGTCCCAGGGTATTTCCCATGGCTCCGCCGATCTGCAGGGCAGCTCCCTCACGCCCGGAAGAGCCGCCGAACATGTGGGTAAGTATAGTGCCTGCAAATATAAGGGGCGCCATCCGGAAAGGGATCTTCTTCCCGGATTGTATGGCAGAGAGCACAAGGTTGGTACCCTCACTTGCTCCTCCCCCTGCCTTTTTGTACATGAAAACTATAAGCAGGCCGGCAAAAGGAAGCCCGAACACCATCATGGGGTAAGCCACCCGCAGCTCCGTCACAAGCTCCAAAAGCTTATGAAAGGCCACGCCGGTCAGCCCCATGCCGGCACCGAGGATACCGGCAGCAAGACACCATTTCCAAAGAGAATTCAGCGCCTTTTTTTCCTTGCCGAAAAATGATGTTACTTTTTCTTTATCAAACAGAGTATTCATATCTGCCTCTTTATAATAAAACGCCGCATTTCAAACTTTACGCGAATAAAGTAAAAATGCGGCTGCTTATAAACAAATAAACAAACATTTAAAGAAATATAAAGCTTATTATTTCTTCTTCTTGCTGGGCTTTGTATTTACAAGATCCTTAAGTGCCTTTCCTGCCTTAAACTTAGGAGCCTTGGAAGCGGGAATCTTGATCTCCTTACCTGTCTGGGGATTCTTTCCTGTTCTTGCGGCTCTCTCTGATACCTCAAATGTACCGAAGCCTACAAGCTGGATCTTATCGCCCTTCTGAAGCTGCTCTTCAACACTTTCGATGAATGCAGCGAGAGCCTTCTCGGAATCCTTCTTGGTAAGACCTGACTTGTCTGCTATAGATGAAATAAGTTCACTTCTGTTCATAGGTTGTGTTTCCTCCTTCATGTCATGTGGAATATTTGTCTATACCCCATTATTTATATAACTTCAGTGATGATTTGTCAATAAAAAAACTTAAAAAAACACAGTGTTTCTGCGAGTTTTGAACCTTTTTTACCATTATTGCGATCTAAAGTCCTCTATCACAAACTGCAGACTTTTATTTCCCATGTATTCATTTATCTGCGGATAATACAACGCTGACAAAATCTGCCCCTCCTCCGGCTCCGGTTCCTGTCCGCTCTTCTTGAACAGCACAGCATCAAAAACCCTGCCCGAAGGGTTCTTAAGTCCCAGCTTTACAACGTTTTTCCGTTCACCAAATACTCTCTTCTGTACTACACACAGATCCTTATCCGCAAACACCGGCCTGGGATTACCAGTGCCAAAGGGCTCAAGCCGGCCCAGTTCCTCTACCAGCCCCATGCTGACGTACCCCATGGGCATGGGCACATCTATCCATATCTTTTTTGTAAGCTCATCTTCCGTCAGTGTCTCATTGGCATTCAGCGCCTCACGAAAGGCATCCAGGTTCTCTCTCTTCAATGAAAAGCCCGCTGCCATTTCATGACCGCCGAATTTTGTAAGAAGATCCTTACATTTGCAGAGT
>CACZTF010000311.1 GCA_902784025.1 uncultured Lachnospiraceae bacterium | reverse complement strand
CCTGTTCTTCATGGCTTGCCTGTTCACATGTATGCTTAACTATCAGACAACATCTATGTGCGCTATCTTCGGTGTACCCGGATGTACTATCGCTTTCGTTCTTGGCGGATGGCTTATCCTCATCGTCGACAGATGTATGTGCGAGTTCGCAGAAAAGAGAGCTGAAAAGAAATTAAATGCGTAATAATTTCATAATTTAAGATAAAATTCTTGTAAACGAAAAGGGCGGTATTCATTGAGGGTACCGCTTTTTTATTTATCTGTTTTATACTTTCAGATAATATGCTATAATCTTTTACATAAAAAAAATGCTTTTGATCCTTTTTAAACTATTAAAAGGATCCGTGTTTATCTTTTATATATTTGATCAGACTATCATCAAAACATGGAAAGGACGATGGATAAATGTTTAGAATAAAAAAGTTTATGATCACTGGAGTGATAATATCTGCTTCTGTTGTTGCTCTCACCGGCTGTCAAAACCAGAAAAAGCCACAGCCTGTTGTTGAAGAAGTAGGCAGGGATATATCCTTTACTGAAAAAAAATTATATGTAAAATCTTATGATATGGATGTTTCTCTTAATCCGGCAGGTAAAACCCTTACAGCTTCCGTAACTGCCGAACTGAATAACAACACAGACGAATCCCTGCAGGAGATACTGTTCCGGCTTCCTTCCGATAAAGTCATTAAAGGAGGCAAAGAAGGCCTGACGTGGGAAGTTACCGGTGCATATTTAGGAACTGACACCTCTACGGCTCTTGAACATACCATTGATCCACAGGACTCAAGTCTTATAAAAGTATCCCTGGGAGACAATAAGCTGGATCCCTCAAAGGAAGCCATGATCACGGTGGCTGTTAAGGAAGATATCCCTGAAGAAGATTTTTCTTTTGGCCATTTTACTGCCGGTGATCATGATCAGTTTGTTTTAAGCGGATGTTTCCCCAAAGTCGTAGAATACCATGATAATGACTGGGTGATAAATGATACTGACACAAACACTTACCCTTCACAGGCAACAAATTATCATGTAAAGGTTGATAAACCGGAAGGGTATACTGTTATCGGAACCGGGGTAGAGATTGCTAATGAGGGTGATACCCGTGTGAATGCGGTGGATTCCAGGGATTTTGCCATGGTGATCACTAACAGTGCGCAAAGCTCCTATGTTTCAAACGGAAATCTTACTATCAATCTTTTTTATCCTGACGGAACAACAAGCCAGGAAATGGCCGAAGATATTGTCAAACAGCGTATCCCCATCTCTATGGACTGGATGGAAGATTACTTAAGAAAATATCCGTGGAATCAATATGATATGGTCCTTATCAATACTGATTACCAATCCGCTGCATTTCCCGGGCTCATGGTCTTCGGAGGTAAAGACATTTTTGAGGGAGTTAGTGGTGATGATTTTAAAAACACGAATAAGACTTATCAGGACCGTTTTAGGAATACGCTGTTGGAACAGTGGTTTGGTCAGATAATAGGATGCAATAAAAAAACAGACGCTTGGCTCAGCAAAGGATTAATTGCATGGTTCAGTGATTATATGAGCGTAAAAACCTTTGGAGAATATGAGGAACGTAAGATCACTGATGTAATCAAAGAAATGAAAAAGCAGCATCCCCAGGCTATGGATATGAAACTAAGCGATACTTTTCCTGACGAAGAAACAGCAGACCTGGTCAATACCTACAGAGGTGCCGAACTGATAGAAGAGCTTTATCAGTCCCTGGAAAATGATGATTTCTTCCTTGCAATGAAGGACTACTTCAGCAAATATGATTTTAAAGAAGCTTCTTCTGAAGATTTCATTAATATAATGAAAGACCATAGCAAAACAGATATTCAAAATATAGTTGATAAATATTTCTAAACAAAAAAAGGTCTTATGACCTTTTTTTGTTGTTTATTATCAAACTGATCATAAAACCGATACCTAATTAGGCCATTATTATGATCACTGCAAGACCGCCTCCTGTATGGGTCATAATACTTGTTATTATTCCCACGATCGTTCCGATCAATACGGAAATGGTAATAACTTTAGAAAAAACATGGCTGGCTTTATCATTCTCCCGGAGTGTACCCTTGTATTTACCTGGCTTGCTCTTCAGATTTCTGTTATTAATATTCTCGCCGTTTTGATTTACCTGGGCTGTATCCTCTCTGTTATAATTAAAAAACTCATAAGTGTTTTGCTTGGGAGGGTTTTGATTCATTTCCCTTATGCGCTGCTTTTGCTTTTGGAAATCCTCTTCCTCCTTGATCTGCTGCTTCTTTTTTCGGATTTCAGCTTCTTCCCTGATCTTCTGTTTTTTCTTTTGAAGATCTTCATCTTCCATATTCTGTTGTTTTTGCTTTTGAGACCCGGTATCTTTTTTAAGCCGTATTTTGGATTTCTTTATATCTTTCTCTTCTACAGTCCTCTGTTTTCGTTCTTGAAGCTCTTCCCCTTCCGCCGGCTGCTGTTCCTGCTTCAGAATATCTTCCTCTTCAATAAATTGCTGCTTTTGTTTTTGAGGTTCAATATCTTTCTTGAGCTGCAGCTTTTTCTTTTGAGGTTCACCATCTTTCTTCAGCTGTAATTTTCGCTTTTGGATATCAGCTTCTTTCATAATGTGTTCTCCCAACTGTATGATAATGACCAGATTATAACATATTACATCTTCTTTTCATAGATACACTTGCTGCTAAACGTCTATATAAAATTATATTCATAACTGACCCTGTTTAATACGAACTGATGTAAATAAATCTGAAAAGCCTGTAACAAGAACCTCAATATGTTGTCTCATAAATAAAATAATTACCTTTTTTCCCTTTTCTGAACACCACCCCCACATGATCAAGAATGTTCAGGACCAGTGAGCTCGTGCCTTTACTGATCCCTGCTGCCGCTGCAAGATCGGCAGATGTAAAATCATTTTCCATTTCCGGCAGCATTTGCATATAATCATTTACATGATCAAGTTTTAATATACGTCTTATCCCAAGAGGAATACTGTCATATCGTTCATAACCGCTGCGCGCCCATCCTCTTCCCCTTGTTTTTTTCTGTTTTACCATTATCTCTTCTGTGTCCATAATGTACAGATGTATCTTGAGCGAAGGATTTTTCAGATAATCCTTTATCCGGTAAAGCTCATCAAAGGCAGAATATTCATTCCTGTGATGAGACGAAAGTCTGAAATTCTCCGGTCTTGTATCTTTACTGTCGGAATATCCCCTCCAGTTATTTTGGATCACGGGATATACTACCGTCACTTCATGTTCTTCAAGAAAAACCCCCAGCTTTTTTCTTAATCTGCCAAACTGCTTAGTCTGTATCTCGGTTATCTTACCATCTCTGCAAATGTCAGCAAAGAAACCGTACATCGCAACTTCATGATAGTTATCATCAGGCTCCGCATAATATTTCAATGTGGCATGCAGAGTCTTTTCTGCAAGCACGCCGAAACCTCCGTCACCGTAAACATCACATGCATCAAAAAAACGCCGCTTTTCCATACGCTCAAGAACCATGTCCCTGACCTTTATAAAGCGGTCGTGATCAATATACTCTGCCGAAGCCTTTTTAATGAAATCATCGTATCTGCTCATAGTACTTTATTGTTATTATCATCTGTATACATAACATATAAATAAAACCCCCGGTAATTTATCAAACCTGCAAAAGTTCTATAGGATTGTACTAACAGCCGGTTTTAATCGGAGTATGTGATATCCGGACCGGACTAAATATCAGCTGCTGTGAGCATTAATGAAAAAATATCCGGAGAGTTTGATCAGGATACGGATTTCATCGAACCAAACTCTGCCAGCTTCAGCCCTTCATTTCTTTCCAGCACCATTTTAACACTCCATTCATGGGTAAATAAAAGCATGACTTTGTTTTCCATGTCCCTTATCTTTTTCATATCCGAGGTTCCCGCCATACCATCCGTATCAAACTCATGGTCATTCTCCACGATACGTATATACTCATACGGAAGCAGTTCAAGACCTATCTCAACATTATATTCGGTTTCAAGACGAAATTTAAGTACATCGAACTGCAGCGTACCTACTGCCCCTACGATTATCTCCTCCATCCCCGTGAGATACTCCTGAAAGATCTGTACCGCACCCTCTCTTGCGATCTGGGTAATACCCTTAACAAACTGCTTTCGTTTCATGGTATCAGTCTGACGTACCCTTGCAAAATGTTCCGGTGCAAAGGTAGGAATACCCTCAAACTTAAACTTTTTCTTCGACACGCATACAGTATCACCTATGGAAAAAATACCGGGGTCAAATATCCCTATGATATCACCGGCGTAAGCTTTATCCACGATCTTTCTTTCCTGAGCCATGATCTGAGTAGGCTGGGAAAGCTTTATCTTTTTGTCGGACTGGACATGGAAAGCTTCCATTCCGGCATCAAATTCTCCGGAAACTATCCTCATAAAGGCTATCCTGTCCCTGTGGGCTTTATTCATATTAGCCTGTATCTTAAATATAAAAGCAGAAAACTCCTCTGTATAAGGATCTATCTCCCCTTCAGAGGATCTTCTTGCGTGTGGTGCCTCACTCATTTCCAGAAAATGCGACAAGAAAGTCTCAACGCCGAAATTAGTCAGCGCAGATCCGAAGAAAACAGGCGTCAGCTCGCCTTTTCTTACTTCCTCTATATCAAAACCGCTTCCGGCTCCGTCTAAAAGCTCATTATCCTCCTGAAGTTTCTCAGTAAAAAAATCGCCTAATTTATCTGATATATCAGGAGATCCTATCCCTACTGTCTCCGTCTCGACCTGTTTCTGACCATTATGTGCTGCTGTAAAGAGAGAAACTTCCTTTTCATTTCTGTCGTAAACTCCTTTAAACTCTTTACCTGATCCGATTGGCCAGTTTATGGGATATGTCCTGATCTTGAGAACAGATTCTATATTATCCAGTATCTCAAAAGGATCCATGGACTGTCTGTCCATCTTATTTACGAACGTAAATATAGGTATATGTCTCATGACACATACCTTGAAAAGTTTAACCGTCTGCTTTTCTACACCTTTGGAGCCGTCCAGCACCATCACGGCACAATCCGCAGCCATGAGAGTACGGTAGGTATCTTCTGAAAAGTCGTCGTGACCGGGAGTATCCAAAATATTAATGCAGTAGTCTTTATACTCAAACTGCATAACAGAACTGGTAACTGAGATACCCCTCTGTTTTTCTATCTCCATCCAGTCAGATACAGCAGTTTTTCCGGTTTTTTTCCCCTTTACCGTACCGGCAGTATTGATCGCTCCCCCGTAAAGCAAAAGTTTTTCCGTAAGCGTAGTCTTTCCCGCATCAGGATGTGATATTATTGCAAATGTACGTCTTCTTTTTATTTCTTCTTTTTTATCGATCATCGTTTACGATCCATTCTCTCCTTTTTTGATCATTTACACACTAAATCTGCTCTTCATGCTTTTTCTTACGATCATACAAGATGATCACGAGTTAAGAAGGAAATCATATGAAACAATGGAGGTGTCATCAAACTTTCTGAAAAGATTTACAACCTCATCCATAATATCCGGATAATCTTCTTCTGCAGCTTCTATGCCCACTACATGACCATTATCCGTGATCTCAACCTTCCCAACTCCTTTTATGCCTTCTATTTCTTCACGGAGGCTCTCCAGTGCAGTCTTCAATACACCTTCATCATTCTCCAGTTTATCATTCTCCCTGGGATCGGAAGTTTTTTCAGTATACATCCAAACAAGATTTTGCTTAAAACTAACATCATAATATCTCATGGTCACTACTCCTCATCATTAATAATCTTTAATTTCTGAATTCTTTTTTAATATACATATACCGTCAGTTGCCATCAGTATCAAAAGACTTTTCAAAATGCTGGTAATCCTGCTCTTCTTCCCAGTCGCCGCCCCAGCTGAAACCGTGTTGTTTGAAAAGCTTTACGCACAGATCATCCTCCTCTATCTTATAGGGAAAATCTCCTTCTCTGTCCACATAATCCCAGGCAGTATCAGGCTCAACATACCACTCCTCTATTTCGTAATTATAAGTCACAAAAGGATTATAAAGAGGATTGATATCCACTGCCAGCCCCTCTCCGTGCATAGAAATATCCTCCGTGACGGAAATAAAGCGGAAGTTAAAGGCTGAAGAGTTGTTATCCCTCATTGAAGCCTCATCATCCGCATCATACTCATCCACCAGGACCATTTTTTCTATAGGATATGCTGCCTCGTAAAGCTCCTTAAAAATCTCAATAACATCATTGGCAATAGACTTGTTACATACCAGTTCACCCTCATGGGTCACCCCGTCTATGTCCTTATGAAGCACATGAACATACCTCAGATCCGCTCTGGGAACCGTACAATCCTCACTGTAAGACTTTCCCTTCATCCGTGCAAAAATCTCATCAGTGATATCCGTCACATAAAAATCCTTATCTGTAAATGCTGACTGCTCCGTAGTAACCTGCGATTCCGTCTCCGCTGTCTCATCCCCGCCCAGCGCACCGCATCCTGCTGCCAGAAACGAAAAACCGCAAATTGCCGGAACTGCCAGTCTGTTCATAAATTTCATTCCCGCCATTCCTCTCCATATGAGTGCATAAAATGCCTGTTTTCTCCTGTGTCACACTATACCAAATAAGGAAACTATGTCAAGGTTTTTCACTATTTTTCACTACTTTTGTTTTCTTTCACTACTCTTCACTGGTTTGAAAATTCTGTGAACAAAAAAGAGACAAGGAAAAACCCTGTCTCTCAGTTATATTATACATTTACAAAATTATTTCTTTGCCTCTGCGAAGCGTGCCTTTTTGTCGATATGACCTGCATCCCAGAGCTTCTTTGCCGTATCCTTCCAGTTCTCAGCGTAATCATCGCACTTGCCGCAAAGGTGGTCAACACTCTCGGGTGACTGCATATCCGTGGAATGCGCGCCTGTCTCTTCAACGATAGCTCTGAGCCTGTCAGGATTCTCAAGCATAGGACAGGGCTGAAGATGGTTCTCATTGAAAGGCTGGTTTGCCTGGTAAACCTTGAACAGGGGCTGCTGCAGGCACTCGATCCAGCTCATATCGTGGATGTTTGCATTTGAATAGTGGATAAATACACAGGGCTCCACATCACCGTTCGGATTAATGTGGCAGTAATACTTTCCTCCTGCGATACATCCTGAAACGAACTCATCATCGTTCTGGAAGTCAACCACCATGATGGGCT
>CACZTF010000310.1 GCA_902784025.1 uncultured Lachnospiraceae bacterium | reverse complement strand
GCTTACGGAAAAGCTTACATTTGAGATAGTAAAGACCACGGCTGACGTAAAGCTTCCCTGTGTAAAGATATGCAGGGAGGATGGTTCCGAGACAGGTCTTGCATTTCACGGAGTTCCCGGCGGACACGAGTTTAATTCCTTTATTTTAGGCATATATAATGCTTCCGGTACGGGTCAGCAGCTTCCGGAGGAAACAAAGGCTAAGATCGCGGCTATAGACAAGCCGGTTAATATGACCATTATGGTGAGTCTTTCCTGTACCATGTGCCCCGACCTGGTGGTGGCTGCCCAGAAGATAGCATCCATGAATGATAATGTTACAGCAGAGGTTTATGATCTGGCGCACTACCCGGAGATGAAGGATCATTATAACGTGATGAGCGTGCCCTGCTTTATCATAAATGACGGTGAGCCGAAGTTCGGTAAGAAAAACGTGGAGCAACTGCTGGAACTTATGTAATGTTTCTACCAGCTTTCATGATCACAAATCCCTGAAATCGTAATTAATGGTTTTGAAGTAAAAAGGACTCAAAAAAAGACAGGATTCTTTTTTGACGGATTTTGTGATCATAAAAATTTTTTAAATTAATACATTCAGACTACGAAAGGCTGTGGATCGTTTCCACAGCTTTTTGTATTTGACAAATAATGAAAAGATGGTATCATATCAATGTTTTACGGATGTGGCGGAATTGGAAGACGCGATAGATTTAGGTTCTATTGTCAACAGACGTGCAGGTTCAAATCCTGTCATCCGTACTCTGTTAAGCACCTCTAAGATCAATATTTAAGCAGTATCAGTATTCTTTAAGTTTGATGTATACAGATGTATACAATGAGCTTAATTTTTTTCTTTATTTTTCTCTGTCTAAAGTTTTCCAAGTTAAAGCTAATAATCCTATTTTTCTTATTTTGTCACTATTTACGTTAGTAAATATGGAGGTGATAAGCATGAACGAAGAAGTTTTAGAAGAAGTAAAAAATCTTTTAGAGGGCAGAAGCGGCCAGTTAAATGTGACAATGGTAAATCATAAATTTACCTTGGAAATGCAGGGGACTGAAGACGCATGTTTTCTGATGCTTATTTTTCTTATCGTTGCTATCGCAAAGAAAACAGGCATCAGCTATAAAGAATGTCTTGAGACATTATGGACGGCTGGCCAACCGGAATAGAAAATATTCCCATAGCATCAATCTCCTGACAGGGGATTTTTTTATTTATTATTCTATTGTGTTTTTTGTTGTTACAATAAGCTTTTTTTATGATAACCGTAAGATCGGTTTGCTGTTTTCATGTGTTACTTAAGAAGTGTTTGATATCATAAGGCTTTTGTATCAACGACAGGAGATCATTGTGATAAATATCGACATAAAATTGACCTGTTTTTTTGTAAAGCGTATAATTGAATGAAAATGAATGTATTATAGAGAAGAAAATAATGTATGTAAAGTTATACTTTAATAAGAACAGGGTGTTTTAAATATGAATGATAATGAAAACGATCCCAAAGGGTATAAGAAAAAGAAATTTGATAAGCATGACAGAATATACTGGATATTGTTAGTGACCGTTCTTTGGTATCTGATAATATTTTCTATACCTTTGGATATGATCTTATTTGATGATACTGCTCCCTTGTTTTTTATATTCGGTGCCAGAAATTCCGGTGTAACCGACCCTGTTGTATTTACGATAGTTTTTTATCTTTCCACATTGCCTGCATTTATCGGGGCATTTGTATATACAAGACTCACAAAACGGAACAGATTTATATTTGATACCTTTGTGCCTAAATATCCGGGTAATACCATAGGAAAGCTGCTGTCAGGTTTTTTGGTGGGATTTGCAATGAATTTTTCATGTATCATTGCAGCATTGATACATGGTGATCTTACTTTTTATCTTAACTGCGCAGCTTCACAAATACCATTTTTTCTTTTTGCATTCTTATGTGTTTTTATCCAGAGTTCAGCAGAGGAGCTGTGGTGCAGAGGTTTTGTTTATGAAAGGATAAATGTGAGATACCCTTTGTGGGTGGCCATTCTCGTTAACGGACTTTTCTTTTCGGCTTTGCATATTCTGAATCCCGGTGCAGGATTTTTGCCGATACTGGAT
>CACZTF010000309.1 GCA_902784025.1 uncultured Lachnospiraceae bacterium | reverse complement strand
TTAAGGATATCGTATGGTTCTTTACCAAGATTACATATGTTAAGCTCTTCCGCGTCCAGATCATAGCAGTTGGCAAAACCGTTTTCTTTATTTGCACAGGCCCACTCTTTGGCCATATCCTTACTTTCCGTACAATAAAAACCAATGCCGTAATCGTTATGAGGGTTACCATAACCATACTGAGGACTTTTTATTATCTTAGAAGATCCATGCCAGATTATCATCGCTTTTTATGCTCCTTTTTTATTAATATATCACCACAGTGATATAAAAGCAATATAAACTCACATGCAAATCCTGACTGAATTACGAGCGTTTAATTTCCTTTTACTTCAGACTGAAAGTTGTCTTTTTTATCGTATCTCCCTTTCCTCCTCTATGATCTCAGCTTCCGTATTCTCTTCGACGAAAGCGGATATCGCCTCCATCATACTGTCAGCAAGCGCTTTGTTTCCCGCTATAATCGCCACCCCGATAACTACGATCCGGTGTGTATCCTGCTCATCCGTCTCTGCTGCAGAAACATGAAACTTGTTCTGTAACTTAGTTATCAGGCTTTTAACTATCATCCTTTTTTCTTTCAGACTGTGTACCCATTCCGCCCTCAGACGAAATGTCATTACTGCTACTAACATGGTTTTCTTCCAAATCATAATTGTTTATAACATTAAAGGCATTTTTAAAGCAATCTGTTATACCAGGGATCAAGGACAAACATTTGTTTTTATAATATCATCAACCTTGACACATACCCCCTCCACAGTAATCCCGCCTCTTCCAATTTTTTCTATCTCTCCCATGACGGAAAGTATCTCACCGTCCCGAAAGTAATCTATCTCAACCCTGTCTCCGGCTTCCAGCCCTGCCAGCACTCCGTTTATCTCGTCTGCCATTTCCTCTGATAACTCAGGTTTCTCTATCAGTCCCATTTCCCTTTCCTTTTCTTTCAGTGCCGCCTCAAGACCGGTAAGGGCAGAAAATGGCATGAACTGTTTCGCACGATGAGCTATGGGCATCTTAGGTCTCTCCACTTTTATGTCCCCCTATCTGTTTATGCCTGTCTAAAGCCGTAGCCTCCTCCTGCAGATCTCTGGCGCGGAATACCGCACTTTTCCCGAACCTGTTTTTAATATCCAGCATTGCTTTCTGTATCTTCTTATCTTTTTTTTCTTCAAAAATATCCGTAATGGTCAGCTGCCGGTTTCCTTCTTTCAGGTCATTACAGGAAATGTTCATACGCCTGACCTTACATTTCCTGTTTACGATACAGTCATACACTTTAAGCACCTGACCTGCTATTTCGGAATACGAGTCCGTCGGATCAGTAAAATGTGCAGTCCCCCGGGATGTTTCTCCCGGCGTGTTATGGGAATACCCTATGGATAGCGATACCGACTCAGTAAGTACACATTTAGAAGCCATATCGATGCAAATGGAATCAACCATCTCTGCCACGATAAGCCGTGCTTCCGCTACAGTATAATCCCGCATTAGCACCTGACCGCTTGTTAAACTCGTGCTCTTGGACCGGAAGTTCTTAATATGCTCCATTTGCACAGGTTCTCTCCCCCATGCATGATCTATCAAAAGCTCTGCATCCACACCGAACTTTTTGTATAACATATCCTCATCCGCATGAGCCAGCTGCCGCATGGTCCGGATGCCCATCCCCTCCAACGTCTTTGCCGTGGCCTTTCCTATCCTCCAGAAATCCGTGAGAGGCCGGTGGTCCCATAGTTTTTGCTTATAACTTTCCTCGTCCAGCTCGCCGATATTATCCGGTGAGTGCTTTGCCGTGACATCCAGAGCTATCTTTGTAAGATACAGATTAGTTCCCACACCTGCCGTGGCCCGCACTCCCACATTTTCCCTTACCTCTTCCATTAGCATGAGGGCTATCTCTTTTGCAGTCCTGTTATACCGCTTCATATACGGCTGCACATCCATAAACACCTCATCTATGGAATATACATGGATATCATCCGGAGATATATACTTAAGATACACGCCGTAGATCTCGGCGGAGTAATCAATGTACTTCTGCATACGTGGCGGCGCCATGATGTAATCTATATTTTTCGGTATCTGAAAAACACGGCAGCGGTTCTTTACTCCCAAAGCTTTCATTGCCGGAGTTATCGCGAGACAGATAGTACCCTCCTGCCTTTCAGGGTCTGCCACCACAAGCCTGGTCGTCATAGGATCAAGCCCACGCTCCACACACTCAACAGAAGCATAAAAAGATTTTAGGTCTATACAGATATACATGAAAATAAAACGGTACCTTTCATCACCGCCTGCTTTACCCTTCGCAGGCATTCTGCTTTGAAAAATCACATCCGCAGTAATCCTGTCTGTACAGGCCGTATTTTTTGGAGAATTCCACAGACTTTTTATACCCGTCTTTTTTCTTGAAATCAGAAAACAGATATCTCACGCCATACGCTTTACCTATGGTGTCTCCTATGGAATTAAGGAGAGGAGAAAACTTCTGGGGACTGATGGTCAGTGTGGTGGTGAAATAATCCGCACCGATCTCTTTAGCCATACGGGCTGACTCCTCTATACGCATCCTGTAGCATTTGGCACAGCGTATGCTTCCTTCAGGCACGTGCTCCAGACCTTTACTCATCTGCAGGAAAAGCTCCGGATTATAGTCTCCTTCTATAAAATCCACGGGGTATTTTGTCTCATAGCTTTCTATGAATTTTTTCTGCTCACGGACACGACGGAGATACTCACTCCTGTCAGTTATGTTTGGATTAAAATAGAATACCGTTATCTTAAAATAATCCGACAGATATGAGATCACATAGCTTGAGCAGGGAGCGCAGCAACTGTGCAGCAAAAGAACAGGCGGATCCTGACAGTCCCCCTCGGGACAGACATTGCTGCTTATATCGGCAAGGATCTCCTCCAGTTCTTTCTGATAATTCCTGCCCAGGTACTCTGCCGGACAGAGCTTTTCTGATTCTTCTATAATTCCCATGTATGGCTCCTGTGGTATATTTACAAACTGTTCAGCGAAAAAATGTGCAGGATATCCCTGAGTGCTTTAAAGAATGCACGCATTTCATCATCTGTTCCTATGGATATCCTGAGGAAATTATCTATCCTTGGTTTCTTAAAATAACGCACGTAGATCTTACGTTCCTTTAATGCTTTGAAGATTTCTTCAGCCTTAAAACGTATATGAGTTGCAAATACAAAATTCGCGTCAGACGGCAAAACCTTAAACTGCAGTCTCTCCAGATTTTCTACAGTATAATCCCTTGTATCTTTTATCTGCCTGATACATTTGCGGAAGTATTCATCATCCTTTACTGAAGCACTTCCTAACAGGATCGAAGGGGCATTCATGGTATATGAGTTTATTGAAAACTTTACATCATTCATGGCTTTGATAAGCGCTTCATTTCCTATTGCGTATCCGACTCTCAGCCCCGCAAGGCTTCTGGACTTGGAAAATGTCCTGACCACCAGCACATTATCATATTCTCTTGTGAGTTCCAGAGCAGATTTCCCGCCAAAATCGATGTAGGCCTCATCTATTATTACCACGGAAGCAGGATTTCCCTCCACTATCTTTTCTATATCGTTTATTGATAGTGACATACCCGTTGGAGCATTCGGATTTGCTATAACGATGCCCCCGTTTTGCACAAGGTAATCGTCCGCTTTGATCCTGAAATCTTCATCCGTCTTTACCTTGTGATAGGGAATGCGGTAAACATCTCCCCATACCGGATAAAATGAATATGTCACATCCGGGAAAAGTATCTTTTTGTCTGAATTGAAAAAAGTGAGAAAGGCTACGGACAAAACATCGTCTGAACCTACACCCACAAAAACATTTTCCGGCCATACACCGTGATATGCACTCAAAGTCTGAACCAGTTTCCTGACCTCCGGATCAGGGTATTTACGAAGGGCATCCTCCCCTTTTTTAGCGAACTCTTCCGCTGCTTTCAGGACTAAAGGGGAAGGAGGATACGGGTTCTCGTTTGTGTTAAGCTTTATCACCTTTTTATCCATGGGCTGTTCGCCGGGAATGTAAGGCTCCACTGTTCTAACATTTTTCTGCCAAAGCTGCATATTTTTGCCTCCTGTTTTTATCCGGATGCGGCTCACCGGGTTCATCAAAATGAGCCTGCTTTTAACATCTTCAACAAGTACCCTTGGACCGACCATCTTCACCGGTCTTTCTAAGGGTACATAGTCTGTCACCCAAGTCCGAAGGACGACGCCAGTCTGCTGAATCCTTCCATGGAGTTAACTATAGTCTCGTATGCCACGCAATATGCTATCCTTACATACCCGGGGCAGCCGAAAGCCCTCCCCGGTACCAGCAGGATATTTTCATCCTTTGCCATGTCGCAAAATGTTTTTTCATCATCTATGGGCGATTTCATAAAAAGGTAAAATGCCCCCTCCGGTTTCACACAATCGAATCCAAGGGATGTGAGACCATCAAAAAGAGCTTTTCGGTTCTTATCGTAAGCCGCCACATTTACCTCGGCATCAGTATTGGCAGCCACAGCAAGCTGTATAAGTGAGGGAGCGTTTACAAATCCCAGTATTCGGGTAGCTACAGTCACCGCCGCTTTCACCGCTCCGGATTCTTTCATCTCCTCCGGGATCACGATATAGCCTATACGCTCGCCGGGAAGGGAGAGGGATTTACTGTATGAATAACAGATAAATGTATCAGGATAGTATTTCGTAAGGAATGGCACTTCACCACCGTCATATACGAGCTCGCGGTAAGGTTCATCCGATATCAGGGCAATGTCCGTTCCGTACTCATCACGCTTTTCGGTGATCGCTGCCACAAGTCCCTTAATATCATCCTCGCTGTAAACGACTCCCGTAGGGTTATTTGGATTGTTTATGATGACAGCCTTGGTCTTTTTCGTTATGGCTTTTGACAGGGCTGCCGGATCCGGTCGGAATTCCGGGGGATTGGGTGGAACAACCACAAGTTTAGCGCCTGCATTTGACGCATAGTTTGTATACTCGCCAAAGAAAGGGGCAAGCACCACTATCTCATCACCGGGATCGATTATGGCCTTCAGCACTGAGTTCAGACCACCTGCTGCACCCACACTCATTATAATGTCATCTTGTGTAAATGCAGTTCCGTATCTTTTATTCAATGAACCGGCGATCTTCTCACGTACCTCCGGGAACCCGGCGTTATTCATATAACCGTGGATCTTTGTACTCTTTTCACTGTCAATGATCTCCTTTATGGAAGCATTTACACTGTCAGGGGCAGGTACATTTGGGTTGCCCAGGCTGAAATCATAGACATTTTCAGCACCATACTTCGCCGCAAGGCGCGCTCCCTCCTCAAACATCTGCCTTATGACAGAGCTTTTTTCCACAAGTTCTTTTATTGATGATGATATCATTTCGTACCTCTATAAAGTAATTGAAAATATCTTTTTTAATATGCATGTACCTTTTGACCACTCTGCGAAGCAGAGTTTGATCGGTTTTTGTTTACGCGTCAGTGTACTGTCAGGTATCACGGTACACTACCCCGACTCACGATACGTGATATGTTACACCCCTGCGGCCTCCTTGGCGAGCCGGTCTGCCTCTTCATTGCCTTCTATACCGGCATGTCCTCTGACCTTTACAAAGATCACATTTATCTTATCCCTTATGCTCTCAAAAAATTCTTTGTATCTCCGGGTACCTTCTTTATTCGTCTTCCAGCCCCCTGTGGCCCATTGTTCAATACCGGAATAATCATAATATATAGTCAGTTCCTCAAGCCCCAATTCCAATGCTTTTCTGACAGCTGCCTCACTGCCCATTATCTCACCGGCCACATTTCTCATGGAAGCAAGCTCAGGATCGGAACCGCTGCCTTGAAGGATATAACGCTTCCCGTCCGCCACAAGAAAACCGCCGTAGCCATACACTTCAGTATTTACATTATATGAACCGTCTGTAAACGCATAAACTGCCGGCAACTCTCCCACATCTCCGGACGCCTTGATCTCTTCTGCATCCGATCCGCTTTCGAGATAATCAATGGCCTCCGCTTCCGTTTCAAAGCTTTTATAAACTGCCCCGGCAAAACCATGGACCGCTGCCTTGCACTCATCCCATGTGGTGAAAATGCCGGTTCTCCTGCCTACACGAACACCATAATATTTTTTTTTCATTTCATATTTCCCGACAGTCAATATCCTGTCTTATCATACATTAGTGCGTGATATAAAATATATACCGATACGAATTTTTTGATACATA
>CACZTF010000308.1 GCA_902784025.1 uncultured Lachnospiraceae bacterium | reverse complement strand
AGGCGAATGAAGTTATGACGGAGACGGCAAGAAAGTTTGTCAGAGATGTTAAGAAAAACGGATTTCTTATAGATATAAAACGTCTTTCCGACAACAGCGTGCGTATAGAATATGTGGACAGGAACGGCGGAGAGGCCTTTGTGATATTTCAGGTATTTGAGGAAAAGATGCAAAACGGAGCTGTTTCGGTATAAAAAACGGTGAAAACTATGTATGATACAGTAACAGATACAGAAAGAAATATAAATGCAAATATAAGTACAGATAAAGACACTGAAATAAGTAAATATAAACCAAAAGAACATGGCACGGGGGTAAGTAAGGACAAAGCAGCCGGTACAGCTGTTGCCGGAGAGGTAAAGATGCGTAAAGGTCTGCTCATCACATTTGTCTTTACGCTTATCATCACTGTTCCTGTAGCTATAGGCGCCTCCCGTCTGGGGTGGGCATTCGACAAGATATTAGGCACGAAAACTACTATACCTATAACTCTTTTGTCTGTATTTACCATATTGTTCATCGCATTTTCCATGATGCGTCCGGTAAGTGCGCTTTGGTTCAGGATCTGTATGTGGGTGACAGGACTGCATGCCTGTGTGCTTGCATATTTTATCCCCTCCATGACTTCTGCGAGTATAGTACTTATCATTTTCGGACAGACGTGGAACGGGGTGATAAAACCGGTGGTCATGTTCATCATTGCCATCGGATCTGTCATTACCGTAATATATGGTTTTATCCATGCCAGGTTCTTCCATGTAAAAAGATACAAAAAAAATACCGGAAAGCTTGAAAAGAATTACAGGATAGTACAGCTTACGGATACCCATGTGGGAAGTATCATAGGTCCCCATTATATCGGGCGTATGGTAAAGAAGGTCAATGAACTGAATGCTGATATGATCGTAATAACCGGCGATATTTTTAATCACGGCGGTGTGTATGAATGCCGTGATATCGGAAAGGTCACTGCAGAGTTTGCAAAGCTCAAGGCAAGAGACGGGGTGTTTGCGGTAAAAGGCAACCATGATCCTGATACGGATGAGCCGGGGATGGCAAAATTTATCAGTGGCACAGGAATGACTTTTATCGATAATGATACTTATGAGAATGAACATGTCACGCTTGTTGGAAGAACGGGACTTGTTACCGACCGGACCCTGCGCAGGGACATGGGAAGCCTTATGCAGGGAGTGAAATATGACCGTCCGGTTATAGTTTTGGATCACGATCCAAGGGGCGCAGATGATGCACAGGAATTTGACTGTGACGTTATTTTTTCCGGACATACCCACAGAGGTCAGTTTTTCCCTATGACGGCTCTTTCAAAAAGACACAACAAAAAAGAGTATTTTTACGGTCGGGTGGAATTCGGCAAGACAACCAGTATATGCTCATCAGGAGCCGGTTCTTTCCAGCTTCCTATCAGAGTGGGGACTAATTCGGAAATAGTATGTATGGATATCAGATAACAGCTGACTTTGTTCTGTTTTTCAGAAATATTTATACAAAATTTACAAAAATAATAAAAACTTATGTTTTTTTATAAATAAGGCTTGCATTTTTCTGCATTCCGTGATATCATCCACATTGTAAATGATTCATCATCATTTATATCAATATCATCGCCCCCGCTTTATGGCGGGCATTATCGCAGTCACACTTACCCCCCCCTCATGTGGCTGCGATATTTTTTTGTGAAAAACCGGTTTTTAAAAACGGTAGTTATGTTAATATGCAAAACATCTTTAGTTCTTGTTTTTTCCTGTAAATATTCAAAAACGCAAAAACTGTACACCATGTATAAAAAATGTGTTTTTTTCCTGAAATATCATCTGTGATCCGCATCTGTCCTAAAATTTTCACATTTACGGTATATAATCCACAAAAAGTACGAATTCAGGGGTGGATAGTTTATGAAAGATAAAATGCGACTGAGAGGGCTTATATGCGGTGCATTGGTTGGTGTCGCTTCTGTAATGGGTACGGGAGCATTTTCAGGTATATGCATGTCTCCCGTTGTTGCCTATGCTGATGATATCGATGATCTTATGAAGCAGAAAAAGCAGCTTGAAGAACAGCAAAAGCAGCTTGAAGAGCAAAAAAAGAAGTCTGAAGAAGAGAAAAAGAAGACCGAAAAAGAAGTCAAAGAGCTGGAAGAACAGTTAAAGAAACTTGTTGACGAGATAAATGTGCTTGATAACCAGCTTTCAGAGCTGATGGGTGAGATATATGAAGTTAATACTCATCTTGACGAACAGGTTTCAAAGCAGGAAAAACAGTATGAAGATATGAGTCTGCGTATAAGGTATATGTATGAGGATTCAAATTCATCTGTTTCAGAAGCTCTTCTGTCATCAAATATGGAGGGTGTATTAAATGCTACAGAATATTTTCAGCGCATTTACGATTATGACAGGGAGCGTCTCGAGGAGATAAAGGATACAAGAAAAAAAATAGAGGATCTGAAGGCAAAACTTGAAGAAGAATATGCCAAGGTTCAGAAGGCAGAGGAAGAGATATCCGCAAAACGTACAGAAGTTGCTAAGATCGCGGATGAAAAAAAGGACAAGATCGCTTCATTGGACAGTGAGCTTGCCAAGACCATTACCGGAATAGCAGATACAGAGAAGGCTTACAATGATACGAGTGCTGCGTTGAACGATGCACTTAGAGCCCGTATGGGAGCCATGTCATCAGCAGGATCTGCAGAACTGATAGAATATGCCAGAAAGGCAAGAGAGTCGGCAGAAGGGTATAATTCAAATGCACCTGCCAATGTCGTAGCTGATCTTGCTGCCACGAATCGGGGAACATTTCCATGTAACGCAGGGTGGTGTGCAGCCTGGGTATCGGGAGTTTACAACGCAGCCGGGGTGATGCCTCCTCATGGCAACGCAATAGATTACTGGAATAAATGGCAGTCTACGGGTTCCACCAGTATGACAGATATACCTGTCGGGGCTGCAGTGATAAGTTCAGGTGCCGGTTATGAAGGATCGATATACGGTCATATAGGTATTCATATCGGAGGCGGGATAGTTGCCAGCAACATAGGTTATTGCAAGCTGGAGACGGTTGAGTCATTCGGCGCAAGCGCAACAGCTACATGTCAGGGGCACAGGGGATATATCGGATGGGTATGGCCAAACGGAAATGTGCTCAGTGCTACCTGATCCTTGGTATCAGGCTTGATCTATGCTCCCGGGAATAATTTCCGGGGGCATTTTGTATGTTAATCGTATAAAAAAGTTGAAGTTATAAGATTAAAATAATATAATTATCAGAAGTTTTTTATTATGTTTTGGGATATGAAAAAGACATTGTGATTATTACGGGGTATTTATGGGATACATTTTGTTTAATATAGGTCCGATACAGGTGCACGGATACGGGCTTATGATCGGGATAGGTATAGTTGCGGCAATGATGCTTATTCTTTTTCGCGCGAAAGGAGCAGGATTGAATCCTGATAAGGCCTGGAAGATAGTTATGTGGAGTACCATAGTTGGCTTTGCAGGAGGCAAGGTCATGTATATGATCGTAGAGCACGAACAGCTTTTCAGGGACCCGCTTTCCGTAATAGGTTCGTCAGGATTTGTAGTATACGGCGGTATAATAGGAGGTCTTTTGTTCTGTTTCTGGTATTGCAGGAAAACAGGAGTTTCTTTTTTACGATATATAGACCTGTTTTTACCGGGACTTTCTGTCGGTCAGGGTTTTGCCCGTCTGGGGTGTCTTTTGGCCGGATGTTGTTACGGAAGGGAGGCACATCTGCATGAATGGGGTATAGTATTTCCGGATGGGTGTATGGCACCTTCGGGTGTGGAGCTTATACCTACACAGCTTTATTCTTCTTTGGGCAACTTTGCCATAGCAGGTGTCCTTTTGGCGGTTGATTATGCCACCAGGAAAAAAGACCGTACCCCGGGAATGCTGCTTGGGCTTTATCTTATACTTTATGGTGTGGGCAGATTCATTATAGAAATTTTCCGAAATGATGTAAGAGGAAGTGTGGGGATATTGTCCACATCACAGTTCATATCTATATTTATGGTAGCAGCAGCGATAGTGATATTTGCAGTAGTAAAAAAGTATGGAAAGTCAACTGCATGAACCTTTCAGTCAGGTAAGATAAATATGAAGATATATGTACCCGATTATTATAATGAGTTCAAATGTATAGCAGGAAAATGTGAGGATACGTGCTGTGCAGGGTGGGAAGTAGACGTCGATGAAGAAAGCTATCAGGTCTACAGGAAGACAGGCGGAGACATAGGAAAGCGCCTGCAGTCAGTTATGATACCCGGGAAAGAAGGTGAGGGATGTTCGTTCCGTCTGACTCAGGACAAGCGATGTCCTTTTTTAAATGATAAAAATCTGTGTGATATATATACAGAACTGGGTGAAAAAGCTCTCTGTGACACCTGCACTTATTTTCCCAGATTCGTACATGATTACGGGTCATTTAGGGAAATGGGACCGGCACCTTCATGTTTCAGCGCAGCACAGCTGATGGTAAAAAAGCATGGGGAGACACAGCTTGTCAGTTATGAGGATATGAACATTCAGATACAGCCTAACGATATTTGTCCTGAGGCATTTATTATTTTGAAAGGATTCAGAAAAGATATTTTTGATGTTCTGTGGAACAGAAGTTCAGAAAAGGAATTGGACAGGCGTCTGATAAAAATTTTGGATAAAGCCGTTACACTGCAGCCGGAGCTCCAGGAGATCTTTGTTGCATACAAAGAAGAGACGGAAGGAAACAATTCAACTGAATATGGATCTGATAATACCGGACCGGCGTATAGTTCTGCCGGAACCGGGTCTGTCAGAAACAATATTTCCGGAGATATCATCAGTCTTTGGCTCAGTCCTTTTAAGGGGATGGAGGTGATAAACAAAGACTGGGGAGAATTGCTGAAGATTCATGATGAGTTTTACAGATCTTACCCGGAAAAAGATAATATGTCACGGGTTTACAGTGAGTTCATGGAGGAATGTATCTTTGCAGAGAGTGCTTTTGAGCAGTTTTTGTTTTATTACTTTTTCAGGTATGTACTTGAGAGTGTTTACGATGCAAAACTCGTATGTGCAGTAAAAACAGGTATCGTGGCTTATCTTACTGTTAAAAGGCTTTGCGCAGCGGTCTATAAGATAAAGGGCAGCCTGAGCATGGACGAGATGGCGGATATTTTTCATGTTTATTCAAGACACACAGAGCATAGTGATATTAATTTCGGTTTTTACAGAAATGCATATGATCATGAGCCTGTTTACAGCAGAGATGTTCTGCAGCGTATTTTGGATAAGGAAATGAGAGAACATTCAGAATAGTGTGTTTGATATAAAATCATTATATTATACTTCTCTTTCCGAAAGCGTACTTTGTGATATTATAATGAAATTTTGTACAAATGTGCACTATTTCAAAAAACAGTATGTTATAATATTAGCAATCAACACGGGTACCTGTTGATGTTTTTTGGCAATATTATTAAATGTATCGATGATCGTAAGGGCATGCTCTTTATGCCTGTGCCCTGTAACGTATGTATGATCTGTTTATTATGTTATATCACACCATACGGAGGAGAGAATAACTATGAAGAAAAAGATATCGAAAAAATTATTTGCTTTATTTGCAGTGGCAGCTGTCTGTGTTCCTTTGGCCGCATGCTCCGGATCAGGTACCGGAGGTTCTGATACTACTACTGCAGAAACAGAAAGCTCGCATGTTTCGGAAAATACGGAAAGTGCATCAGGCGCAACAGAGGCTTCCGCAGAAACAACAGCATCCGGGGAAGGAAGTACAGAGTCGGCATCAGCAGACACACAGACAACGTCTTCCACAGAGATTTCCGGTCATACCCCGCTTGATAATGCTTCTGTAAAATCGGCTGATCTTCAGATAGACATAGAAGGATATCAGATTTATCCTGCAGGTGTAGGAGGAGCAGCAAACAGTCCCAAACCGGTGGTGGTATTTTACTATGATGTCACGAACCTGGGCGACAAAGAAACAGATGCACTTTCTGCATGGACTGAGCTTTTTGATGCATACCAGAATACCGGTGATAATGACAGAAATATCCTGGGACAGGGAGTCTTTGTTGATGAAAGCATCTCGGCTGACCAGGGAAAGACTGTACTGAAAAAGGGTGATAAGATCAGTTATTACAAGTCCTATGAGTTAACCGATGATACCACATCGGTAACCCTCAGGTCCCACGATGGTCTCGGAGGTGCCGCACTCTGCGATGATATCATCGTAAGGGTACAGAGCTAAATTTACGATAAAAAACCTATAAAAAAACGTGTCAACTTATATGTGACCACTTTGCCGGTTAATCCGGTTGGAAGATTACATTTAGGTTTTGACACGTTTTTTATTTATAAGTTTTTATTTATAAAAAGTCTGTTTGCGTGTAAGATCATATGATCATCGGTCTTACCGGTGTTTTATCTTACCAGTATTTTTTTATGAGAGTATTCAGATCGGCATTTCCTGAATTGGGAACCCCTTTTACCGTTCCTTTGTCGGTAAACTGCCATATCTTATATCCTTTACCGTTCAGATCGATAACATTGGTGTCTGAGGCCGTATTACTGAAATATCTGGCGATCCATCGTGTGCTGGGCATTTCATTAAGGTACAGGACGTTGTTCATATAGGGATCATTCCCGTAAACGCCCGCAAGATACCCTGCTTTTTGAACTCTGTTCACCATGCGCTTAGTAAGATCGGTTATCTTTCTTCTGGCATTAGCCGAGTATATACTGCCGAATACCCTTTCATAAGTTTCAGTATCCTCCACGTCGATAAATACACCAAGTGAAGGCTTATATCCTT
>CACZTF010000307.1 GCA_902784025.1 uncultured Lachnospiraceae bacterium | reverse complement strand
TTTGTCCTTAGCCTCGCCGCTGACAGGTATCTTCACATAATAGTCTCTTGGTGTGCTAACCAGCTGTATTTTTTTTGTTTTTGTGTTTACGGCAGCAAGTATATTAACATCGCTTCGGCTGGTATTTACCACATCCCCGTGGGTATCAATACCGCTTATATACACAGTGAACACATCGCTGTTCTTTACAGGCGTGACATCGGTATTTACATCTGTTTCTATATTAAACTCGTCAATATACCTTATTTCGTCTTTGAAAGATCCGTACCCCTCCACCTCTTCAAGGACATCAAGATAGGACTCGTTCAGCACTATAGCGGGAACAGTGTCATCCCTGAGGGAATCAGCGAGCTCGGTAAATCCCGGTTCTTCACGGTAAACAAGGTTGCTGGCCTTTTCTTCTATATGAGTCTTTACCTTTAAGATCTCCTCATCAGAAAGATTTTCATAATAGGCGACAGCTTTGTTATTAAGGTCTGAAAGAGAATTGTAGGGTGAATCCTTAAGTACGGCCACTTTCATCTCTGAAACATTTATGTTACGTTCTTTAGCTGTGATCACATCAACGGATTTGTTCATACTGCCGGTGAAGCTGACCCCGAAGATAGCAATAGCGGAAGCAATGGCAGTTATGACTATCATAACTATGTTTGACCATTTACGCATCATGGAAATGATGGAGACCACAAGTATAGCTGCAACTATACCTATGATTATACCGGTGTAATGCCCCGGCAGCATGCCTTTTCCTGCTGTTCCGATCAGTGTTATTACTGTAGTTGCAGCCAGCAGGGCCATAAGTCCAAGAAGCACAAAGTTAAGTATATAGCTTCTTTTTTTCTTTGTTTTACTCATTATTAATACGCCTCTCTCTATATATAATATGCCTGTTTCTGTAATAATTGCCGTTAAATTATACTATTTTTTTTGAGAAAATCAAGGTTTAAAGACGAATATACCGCTTATTGAACAAAAAAGCAGTACCATGGTGAGGAAGAAGTCTGTCCATGAAATCAAAAACTTCTTCATACAGAGCCTCTCCTTTTTGTCTGAAAACGGAACGTTCCTCCAGCTCATGCTCGAAGTGAGGGACCTCAGCTTTCAGATCATGTATATATTTCGCCCAATAAGCGTCGGCCTCCTTACCTTTGGGGAAAATATCCCTTCTGGCAACTCCTGCATGTTCATACAGTCTCCATTTTTTTGTTGCCATCTTATCTCTCAGGATCCTTAATCCTTCAGATCTTTCGTGCTTTGCTATATTCAGTGCTTTTCCTCTGACAGAGTATACGATATTTCCGACCCTGTGAGTGGCAATGGGGACTACCTTGACACCGGATTCTTTAGCAACATCGTAAACTCCGGGGAAGATACCGGCTATAAGCTTATTAGGGGATACATTCCATGTGCCTTCAGGATACATAAGTACGCTGACTCCGTTTTTAAGAGCTCTGACCATCTTTTCTTTAGAAGCAGCACGGCTTTCTTTGTCCTCGCGGTTTACGAGTATGATCCCGTTCAGCCAGCCGGAGATATTATCTATCCTTGATTTAAAAAACTGCTCAAGACTTCCCACAAGAATATAGGCATGTCTTCCGGCTGTGATAAGAGATGATTCCACATCCTCTCTGAACCCGTGGGTACAGGCGAAAATGACAGGTTCATTTGGCAATGGTGCCTTGTGCAGTATCTTAAGTTTTGTTTTTACCTTCAAAGGCATAACTCCTCTCACGACAGGACTGATCAGTCGTCTGAGTTTTATACCTCTTCGGGAGATTACGTTTCGGGGATCATTGTCAAGAAGATACTCAAAAAAGCCTTGCCTCATATTGCCTCCGGCTGTGTATTTATGTAAATGTAATGGTTTTCTACATAATTATATACACATTTACATAAAAATGCTAATTAAAAAAATATAAACAGTCTGAGTCTAAAATGTGTCTTGATATAGAGGAAAATAAAAAAAGACCATCCTGAATGACAGTCTTTAGAGATAGTATTGTTATAAATCATGCTTCTTCCGGGTCTCCCCACTCTGCTACGGCATCCTCAAGCATCTTCTGTATTTCTTCGTCACCGAGTTCGTTGGTTTTGTCGGAAATACTGCCTAATGTGCTGAAAAAGTTTATGCCTTT
>CACZTF010000306.1 GCA_902784025.1 uncultured Lachnospiraceae bacterium | reverse complement strand
TTCTGATTAATTATGTGGGTAGTGAAGAAAGCGTACACGTACCGGATGGCATAGAAATCATAGATTCTGAAGCTTTTGGCTATAACAATGTCATTAAGAAAGTATACTTGCCTGCATCATTAAAGATAATAAAAAGCAGAGCTTTCTGGTATTGCGACAATCTTGAGGAAGTTATTTTTGCCGATGATACAAATGAATTCGAAGTTATTGAGCATAGTGCATTTGAAAAATGCCCTAGGCTTCAATATGTGAATTTCCCTAAAAGTGTGACATACGTTGGAGGAGATGCTTTTGCCGGATCAGACAAGATAAAGAACGCCAATCCTTTGTTAATAGCAGGATCCGTATTAGTTAGCTGTAATGATGATTCGGCTACATATGTTGAAATACCAGAAGGCGTTAAAGTAATAAACAATCATGCTTTTTATCGCCATCCTTCGATTGAAGAAGTTATTCTTCCGGATGGCCTGGAAACAATTGGGCACGATGCGTTCAGAGAGTCATCGCTATCAAAGATTTCGATTCCTTCAACAGTTAAGTTAATTTCAAGACACTCTTTCTATGCTACCAATATATCTGAAATAGTAATCCCCGAGGGGGGCACTTATGTCTACTGGTGTTCATTCACAGATTGCAAGCGCTTGGAAAAGGTTGTATTACCGTCAACTATAAAGACAATAGAAAGTCTTGCTTTTTCAGGTTGCTCAAAACTCAAAGAAATCAACTTACCTGAAAACCTTACTTTTATCGGAAAGCAGGCGTTTAAAAACTGTTCAAGGATGGAGCGAGTGACTATACCTGCTTCGGTAGAAACGATTGAGGAAGGTGCTTTTGATGGAGTGAACAGCATGAAAAACGCCGATAGTTTGAAAAGATTTGATCAGATTATCGTTGATGGAGTACTAAAAAAGTATCAGGGAGATGAAAAAGAAATAACCGTTAAAGAAGGGGTAACCAAAATTGAGAGCAATGCCTTAGATTATTTGAGTATTGTACATTTGCCGGACAGTGTCAGGGAAATCAATGAGGGCTACTTTAGGGGTCTCAAATACATGAATATTCCTGATGGTTATTTGAGACAACAAACGAAATTACCTGCCAAGGCAACTGTGGAATTGATGGAAGGCGTATGGAAAGAACAGGCTACACTTGAAGACTATGCAGCTCTTTATGTTTTTCAAGGAGGGAAAGCATTTTCTGAAATATGCTATCCGAAACTGGAAAAAGACTATAACAAAACTACAGATGCTTTTATAGAGGTGCTCAAAGACGCGACAAAGGCTTCTGCATTTAAAAGCGCAGCACAGTTTTTGATTGACCACCCATATGCAATCAAAAAAATGATTCTTCAAGAAAAGAAAAATGCTCTGTATTTGCTCGCTGTGAATGCTAAAGCAAAGGAAGCAGGAGAATTATTATCTTCATATGTTGACCTGAAGGAAAGTGATACAAAAGCTGCTGAAGAGAAGAAACCGGACAAGGTAATAACCGATACTGATATAAAGATAAGTGGGAATACTTTGACTGTTACAGACGGGGTAACAATAATACCTGCAGGAACCGTTACATTCAACAAAGGAATCAGTGAAATAGTATTACCTGACACCGTTAAGATGATTTATGAAGATGGTGCCTTAGGAGGAATTAAAGTAAATTTGCCATCAGGATATCTTAAAACGCAGGAAAAGCTTCCGGATAAATTCACCAGTACATTACTTGTAGACCAATGGAGAAAACAGGCCAGTCTTGATGACTACGCAGCACTATATCTTTATCAAGGCGGTAAATGTCTGAAGGAATTAAGCTTTTGCGAGCTTAAATGGAGCCCCGATGAAAGTGCAAAGGCAATGATCCGGGTTTTAAGCGAAAGCGGACGTTCCAAAGATTACCCAAAAGCTGCAGAGTTCTTCTATACATATCATCCTGCTATTCAAAATGACACCATTCAAAAGATGCATGATTTGGCGGTTTCTGTTAAATCAAAAAAAGCAATAGAGATACTGGACCCTATCATGGGGGCGGGGTTGAATGGTAATGCTCCTGAAAAGAAAGAAATTGAGATTTATTGTCATGATCATTTCTCTGAGTATGCATTAAGCAGATCAACTATATTGGCGAGCTCTTCTGAATGGGATGGATCAGTTAAATACAAAGATTCGGATGAGATTGCGCCGGGATATGTGGTCCAATGTGCTGTTGCACCATATATCAATATGGTGTTTAACAATGAGGCTCTCAAAATTTGTAAAGAAGCGGATCATGTCGCGAAGGAACTGGACAGAGAGTCGTTGATAGCGGCTTTGGAAGACCGTGGTTCTGGACGTATTTGGAAGTATATTAACAGCGGTATAGCAGCATATTGCAGATATGCTGATGTAAGATCTGTGCAAAAGCTTATTGCACAAATCAACAAGGGCCGTAAAGATAAGTCAGAACGAAAGACGGCAGAGCATGCAGCAGCAGCCCTTATTCTTAGC
>CACZTF010000305.1 GCA_902784025.1 uncultured Lachnospiraceae bacterium | reverse complement strand
CGGATTATATAGTCGGGGAAAGACCTTGGGAGAAAGAACTTCAACTTGCCAAGACAATAAGAGTATTCGATTCAACGACTATTGGTGCCAATGCATTTAATGGAGCTAACAACGTATCAAGTATTTCCTTTGATGAAAATGTTAAACAAATTCATGATAATGCATTTGGTAAAATGCCATCCCTTAAAGAAATACTATTTGAAGGAAATATGCCCTCGTTGAGCGAGAATGCTTTGTCAGGGCTGAAATCAGTCATATGTTATTATCCATTTTCTGACAGTAGTTGGGATTCTGTACGTTCATTTAATGCGGAACAGGGTAAAGATATCAGTCATCATTATGGGGGAGATCATATTCTCTGGATGGAAAGGAATTATATTTCAATCCAGTTATATAAAGATACTAATTACATGAGTAATTCTTTGTCGATTTTTAGAGATAGAAAGACAAAATATTCGGAAAAGCTAAGTCAATTAACCAATAAAAAATCAGAAAAAACTGAGATTTTAAATACGGCTAACGCTAGTATTGGAGACACAAATAATGAAGGGGTGTGCTTTGGCCTTCTTTCTACAATACTGCTCTACAAGACAGGAAATCTGGAACCATTTTCTACACTTCGTAATAGTGAGGTATGGAATAACGATAAGAACTATTATAATTTTGATTATGAAACTCAATCCTACAAAGATGTAGTAAACTACTATCATCTATTGCAGTATGCTCCTTCAATATTAGTTCCAACTGCACAAACATTAAAAACGGATTTCCCTATAAACCCTTTTACCAGTAATAAAAAAGACTTTTTGAAAACAGTGGTTAAACATGTGCAAAGCGACAACCTATGTATTCTGAGCTATGATTATGAAATGAACGGAAAACTTGACGGTCATTTAGGCATATGCTGTGATTATCGGTTTGGCGATTATCATACCAGAGAAGGGAAAGAACATGTCATTAAAATGTATGACTGCAATGACAAAACGTCTTTTTACTACATGTATATCAGTGAAGATTGTAATTGGTTTTCTTATAAAGACAAGAACATGACGTCTTATGATACGGATTTGCAGAATATATATAAAGATATGCAGTTATACAGGGTAGAAGACCTGAACAAAAAAGAGCTGAGATTGCCAAGTCCTCTTACCAATGAAGGAAAAGCAGCTTCTGCAAAATCATCTGTAAAAGCTGTGGCCAATAGGGAAGAATCTGTAAACCATGTTGAGATTGCACTTCCGGCCTTTGAAAAATATACACTCAGAAATGCAGCAGGCAATCAACTTGTTTCTTCAAGTGATTCACTAGAAGGAGACCTTCCTATTTATGAAGTGAGACATACTCTGGAAAAACCGATGTTTTATTTTGAAACAGATCAGAGTGAGAACTTTAAAGTGGATGATATAGCTGGAGAATTTAAATTTATCGCGGAAATGGAAGATCGCTGTTATCTTGTTAAGGTCTCTGGAGCAAAGTGCATCAGCATCAGTAAAGAAGCAGGAGTGGAGATCTCAGGGGAAGAAGAACTGGACTATAATCTGAGTGTCCTGGAAATGAACAAAAATGATCGTTTTACCATGATTGAAGGAAAAGCTGGGAAGGAACTCAGTTTTGGACTTGATGGCAAGATATTTACCCTGAAGAGTTCCGGAACCTTGTCTGATACCCGTATTCTTACCATCCAAGACGGAAGGAGTGTTGAACGAAATCTTAGCCCTGGTGATAAAACTCTTTCCTTTGGATTGAATAAGGAAAATAAGATTAAGACAAAAGAAGAGCTTGAAAAGGAAACAGAAATTCCTGTGAAAAAGACTGAAGCTTCAAAGAAAACGGTAAAAGTATCCAGTATCAAACTTACCGGTATTTCCAAAAAGATTGCCCGTGGTAAGAAGATCAAATTAAATGCCAAAGTCCTTCCGGTGGCGGCTTCTAACAAGAAGCTAACCTGGACTAGCAGCAATAAGAATCTGGCCACAGTTACCCAGACCGGTATAGTCAAGATTGCTAAGAAAGCAAAGCCCGGCAAGACAGTGATTATCGCAGTCAGCGCTAAAGACGGCTCTGGCAAGAAGCAGATCTTCAAGATTAAAGTCATGAAAGGTGCTGTGAAGAAGATCAAACTCAAGGGCTATAAAAAGACCTTGAAAGCCGGAAAGGCCATGAAGCTGAAAGCTAAGGTTAAGGTCACCAAAGGTAAGCCTGTCAACAAGAAGCTGAAATGGTCGACCAGCAACAAGAAATATGCTACCGTTACTCAGACCGGAAAAGTGAGAGCAAAAGCAGCCGGCAAAGGCAGGACCGTGAAGATTAAGGTGATGTCTACAGATGGTACCAATAAGAGTGTGGTAAAGAAGATCAAAATCAAATAAGAATAAGAAAGACGCCCGTAGAGAAAATCTGCGGGCTTTCTTTTTTGAGCTTTCAAATCAACTTTTGATAGATCAAGGGAGGTTATAACTTGCTATTATTAGTAATCAGAGGTACTATGTGACATTTACATGACCAGCAAGGTTGCATCAATTACCGTTGAAGTGAAATGTAGGATTATCTAAGAAGCCCCGTAGGAGTAATATCTCACAGGACTTTTTAGGGAGATGGCATTAATTTTAAAGAGGAGCTCTCAAAAGAGCGGATGTTCTGATCTGAACCTATAATTATTAGTTCATGTTATCAAGCAAAGTCTCCTGGAAAGCGCAACCCTTTACGGAGCATCAGCAATTCTGAACACTGATATTTTGGACGAGCTTTGCATTAGGATGGGATGCGATTCTCTTATGCTCTTTCCGTCCTCTGTCCATGAAGTGCTCGCTCTTGATGGAGCTCTGCGTGGCGCTTATGGACTTGTGGACATGCTCTGGTCTGTCAATCAGAATCGAACAGCTCCCCAGGACAGACTGAGCAGTCACCCGTACCTATATGCTAATGGAGTAATCCGGTTTTACAGTTTTAATCCCAATAATTCTGATTTTTTTCACTTTTATGTTTTTAGAATTCAACTGAGATTGTAACTTTTTTACCGTATCTTGAAGGATTTTATGGGAAGTTTCAGCTTATTATAAATCTGTTCGGAAGAATATCCAACAACAATATCAGGAAATTTAATACTATCCCCTGTGAGGAATTGTGCACTTTCGCGTTCCTTGCGTTTGATATTACTATAATTTCGTACGAAATATCTATTGCATTCAAAAGAAAT
>CACZTF010000304.1 GCA_902784025.1 uncultured Lachnospiraceae bacterium | reverse complement strand
GTCGGAGAGACTTGAACTCTCACGAGCGCAATGCTCACCAGATCCTTAGTCTGACGCGTCTGCCAATTCCGCCACGACTGCAAAAAACAACGACCACGCTATATTACCATTACCTTATTTATTTGTCAACAATTATTTATTACTCCGATTCTATAGAAATCCTGCATGATCGTTTTTTTATCATATCCTGTCCGCTATTTCTCCTCTGTCTTTGTAGATCGAATTCTCCGGCACTACACCTCGCACCGATGATATGGGGTATACTGCAGAATGTCTCCCCACCACACTTCCGGGATTAAGGACGCTTCCGCAGCCTATCTCCACATGATCTCCCAAAAAAGCCCCTACTTTTTTTATACCTGTCTCTATCCTCTCCGTTCCGTCTTTTATTATCACAAGGGTTTTATCGGATTTTACATTTGAAGTTATGGATCCTGCTCCCATATGCGCATATGTACCAAGTATTGAATCACCCACATAATTATAGTGCGGCACCTGTACATGATTAAAAAGGATAACATTCTTAAGCTCTGTGGAATTACCTACAACACAATCATTTCCCACAAGGGCACTTCCCCGTATAAATGCACAGTGTCTGACCTCTGTGTTTTCTCCTATGATACATGGTCCCTTTATATAAGCCGATTCAAAAACCACAGCCGATCTGGCGATCCAGATATCATCTCCCCTTTTTTCATATCTGTCCACAGGCAGATCCTCACCAAGCCCCAGTATCATGTCTTTTATACCGGCCAGGGCTTCCCAGGGAAATTCAAATCCCTTAAGATAATCGGATGCAATGGTTTCATTAAGGTCATAAAGATTATTTATCGATATTTTATCACTCACGGGAGACTCCTTTACAAAAACAGGTCAATCATCTTTTTATATGATCACAGCATATCAAACCGTCACGGTTATCCGGCATGAAATACGGCCGTGCGGTTTTACAACAGATATTTTATAATCCGGTTTATGATATGTCAACGGATTTTACTTATATACACTTCTTAACGCCTGTATCAAACTTCTCAACGCCGGTATATTACCGCTTTCCGTGATCCCGACCGTACGTCTTCGCACAAACCCCACCAGCTTTTCCATGTATTCTTCAGCCGTGATATCTCCTTCTGCCACCATGGCAAGACCCTTTTCCCAGCTTGCCGTAAGTTCGGGACTGAGCAACGATTTCAGTGAGATACGTACTGCATCGTATATCATTTCTCCTGTAAATGCGGGTTTAAGGATCTGGGTCCTGGTATTTACATTTATATAACCGTTTTTCTCAAGCTTTTCCAATATCCCCGCTCTGGTGGCACTCGTCCCTATGCCGCTTCCTTTTATCTGCTCTCTGAGTTCTTCATCTTCGATAAGCTGACCCGCGTTTTCCATGGCAAGTATAATCGATCCGGAATTATAACGCTTGGGCGGAGTCGTCTCGCTTTCTTTAACCGTAAGAGAAATGATCCTTAGCATATCTCCTTTTTTTATCTTGTTCAGGATGTCCGGAACATTGCCGCTTTTTTCCGTGTCATCATTATCTCCCGTACCTGTCTTCTCTGAAACAAGAGACTTTGCATTGCCTTTTTTGTCAAATGAATTTTTTGCTGCTTTAAGATATCCCTCGTCTGCCAAAACCTTGAAGTTTGCGAAAAACTCTTCTGAAAAGGCGGTACCACCTTCGCCTTTGCCGGAATCTGTCCTTATAACGACCGAGGTCTTATTGTACACTGCCGGAGGATAAAAAACACTGAGAAACCTTCTGCATATCATCTCATACACGCATACTGCAGTCTTGCTTAATCCTTTCAGATTTCCCAGACCGGCCCCCGTAGGTATTATGGCATAATGATCAGTTATCTTTTTATCATCGCAATATCTTGTTTTTTCTATTCCTTTATACAGTTCTTTATCCATAACCTCAGCAGCATATTCTGCCACCGGATCAAAGCCCTTTATACCTTTTATATTTTTTGTTATCTCCTTACATACCGCCTTAGACAATACCCTGGCATCTGTTCTGGGATATGTAGTCAGTTTTTTTTCATAGAGTTCCTGGGCTATCTTAAGTGCAACCTCAGGGCTTATCTTAAAAATTCCGGAACAGTCATTTTGCAGCTCTGCAAGG
>CACZTF010000303.1 GCA_902784025.1 uncultured Lachnospiraceae bacterium | reverse complement strand
TGAGATATTGGCTGAACTCCGGGATACTGACAGGATACTGGTACCGGTAGGCGGAGGGGGGCTTGCGGCTGGCGTTGCCTCTTATGCAAAACTGAAAAAACCGGATATAGAGATAATAGCAGTCGAACCGGAGGGCGCGGCTTGTCTGTACGAATCATTAAAATGCGGATATCCGGTTCAGATCGATCATGTGAACACCATTGCGGACGGTACTGCTGTAAAAGCGATAGGTGATAAATTATTTGATACTCTGAAAGCAAATATCGATGATGTTATCCTTGTTCCTGACAGTGAACTTATTGTTGCATTTCTGGATATGGTGGAGAATCATAAGATAATTGCTGAAAATTCAGGCTTGCTGACAGTAGCTGCACTGAATCATATCAAGAATCATGAAGGAAAAACAGTTTGTGTTATCTCAGGCGGAAATATGGATGTCATTACAATGTCAACTGTTATATCGCACGGGCTTGTAATGAGGGACAGGATATTTACTGTTTCATTACAGATGCCTGATAAGCCCGGTGAACTGCTTCAGGTATCAGAGATAATAGCAAAAAACAATGGCAATGTTATCAAACTTGAGCATAATCAGTTTGTCAGTATAAACAGAAACGCAGCGGTTGAACTTCAGATCACTATTGAGACATTTGGTACGCATCATAAGGAAGAGATAATAAGATCTTTAAGGACTGCGGGATTCCAGCCATGTGAAGTTTGCGTGAGGCTCTGATCGTTATGCAGAAAGAAGAAGTGATAGAAAATCCGGTGAGTCATGCTGTTTCAAAGTACGGCGGACTTTTTTTGCAGGATGATTATCTTGATAAATGGGGGGAACAGGCTTCGTACTGTACTACGGGACAATTCGCAAATCTCGGAAAGGGTTATGTCAAGCATTGCGGACCGACTGCTGTGACAAATGTGATCATTTCTTTTTTAAACAGAGAATTTGATGAATGCAGGATATCACAGAAACCGGACAGAGAGTATTTTGAAAAAGTTTTTTTAAAAGTTTCAGAAATTGGTATTCAAAAAAAAATATATTGGAATACAGATTTTTTAAAGATGTTTGGCGGTACATTTGATACTTTTACAAGTATTTTTCTGAAGAACTGTTTTAAAGAATACGGTCTGGATAGTATTAAGATATTACGAAGACGCAGAGCTACGGAAAAGAATTTTAAAAAATGTCTGGATAACGGCAGTATATGTTATCTTCAGTTACGTTTTGATAAACCATACGGATCACATCATGTAGTCTGCTACGGTTACAGTTATGTGCTCTGTAATGAAACGGGAAAGCGGTACATGTATCTGAAGATAGCTGACGGATGGGCCTCAAGGCCCAGGTTTATGGAGGCTTCCGACATGATGCTTAACATGTTTATTCCTCTTCTTTACGAATATTAAAAACAATACCATTACTATAAAGAAAAAATAATAAAAGGATTTTTACAAATTGAAAGATGATTTAAGCTATGTTATAATCCCGTTGTAAGTTTTTTAGCAGCATATGTTTTCAAAAGTCCTTAACGAAAAAGGAGCATTGTGATATGTCATTTACCGGAAAATTATTAAAGATAAGTGCAGTTGCCATTGTTGCAGGTGTAGCTATTAAGATAGGGACGGATAAGTACCGTCAGAAAAAAAAGGAATATGCGCGTATTGAGGAAAAATCTAAAAATGATCTGATAAGGAAATATACCGCTTTTTTTGACAGGAAACTGGTTGAGATAGAGGATGGATCGTTTGAAGGGTGTGATATCAAATCTTTGGGATCAAAGCTTGTGATCGATCTGAGCCGTGCAGTTATAGAAAAGGATGTTTATATAAGTGTTGACTTAAAAGCAACGTCTCTTACGGTGATCCTTCCCTCCGGACAGAGCGTAAGATCTGATATTAATAATATTTTTACAAAGGTTACCGATAACACCGATTCCGCTGAATCAGAGCATACCATCTACATTGTAGGAAAAGCGCGCGGTTGTAATGTTGAGATAGCTTCGGATTCTGTTTTTATGGACGATGACATAAAAGAAGAATATGAAGATTTTAATGAGATAGTTGGTGGATTTGATAATACCGCAGAGGAATAAGCTTTTTCATGACCAAAAGAGATAACGGGATTCACGGTTTTATGGGCGGCAGGAATGGTTTTGATAATCTGTCGCGTATACTTCTTTTTACAGCGCTGGGAGTATTTGTACTTACAGCGCTTTTCCGTATTTGGGGTTTGGCGGTACTTGGCGGAATCCTGGTATTTATTGCGCTTTACAGGATCTTTTCTAAAAAGCTTAAAAGAAGATATGCTGAAAACCAGACATATATGCAGTTAACAGAAAACGCAAGAAATTCTTTGTACAGGTTTTATCTGAGGAGGAAAGATAAAAAGACTCATAAGATCTTTAAATGTCCTAACTGTTCACAAAAGATCAGAGTTCCAAAAGGCAAAGGTGATATCAGGATAAAATGTCCCAGCTGCAGGATCGAATTTATTCAAAACACAGGAAATTGTAAATAATAATTGACATTTGATCATTTATAAAATATCATATAAAGAATATAAAAAACCTGAATCGGGAAAATAATATAGAAAGAGAGGTTAGCGATGGGACAGATTATCGGAGAAGGTATTACATTTGATGACGTGCTTCTGGTACCCCAGTATTCTGAAGTTACTCCTAATTTGGTGGATATCACGACCCGTCTTACCAAGGGTATAACTCTTAATATACCGTTGATGAGTGCGGGAATGGATACCGTTACGGAACATCGGATGGCTATTGCCATGGCAAGGCAGGGCGGTATCGGTATCATACATAAAAATATGTCTGTAGAGGAACAGGCTGAAGAAGTAGATAAGGTAAAGAGATCAGAAAATGGCGTTATAACAGACCCTTTTTATCTGCATCCCGACAATACGTTGGCGGACGCTAATGATCTTATGGCAAAATTCCGTATATCCGGAGTTCCCATAACAGATGACACCGGTAAACTTGTAGGTATCATCACAAACAGGGATCTGAAATTTGAAACGGATTTTTCCAAGCTTATCAAGGAAAGGATGACCAGTAAGGACCTTATCACTGCTAAAGAAGGGATCACACTTGAGGAAGCAAAAAAAATATTAGGTGAAGCCCGAAAAGAAAAATTGCCTATAGTCGATGATGATTTTAAGCTAAGGGGTCTTATAACCATAAAGGATATTGAAAAGCAGATACAATATCCGAATTCGGCACATGATTCCCAGGGACGTCTTTTAGTAGGGGCGGCTGTAGGCATCACAATGAATATAATGGAAAGAGTTCAGGCGCTTGTTAATTCAAAGGTTGACTGTATAGTGATCGATTCAGCTCACGGCCATTCAAAAAATATCCTGAACACATTGAAAGAAATAAAAGGGACTTTTCCGGAACTTCAGGTCATTGCCGGAAATATTGCAACTTCAGAGGCTGCGAAAGCTTTGATCGATGCGGGTGCTGATGCTATAAAGGTGGGGATCGGTCCCGGATCTATATGCACAACAAGAGTTGTTGCCGGCATAGGTGTACCCCAGATATCTGCAGTGATGAGTGCTTATGAGGAAGCAAAGAAATACGGTGTACCTGTTATCGCTGATGGAGGTATAAAATATTCCGGTGATGTTGTAAAGGCTATAGCTGCAGGCGGAAGTGTGTGCATGCTGGGAAGTTTGCTTGCGGGTTGTGATGAGTCGCCCGGAGACTTCGAGCTCTATCAGGGAAGGAAATATAAAGTGTATCGCGGAATGGGATCTATAGCAGCCATGGAGAACGGAAGCAAGGACAGATATTTCCAGACAGATGCTAAAAAGCTTGTGCCTGAAGGTGTAGAAGGACGTGTAGCTTATAAAGGACACCTGGAGGATACAGTTTACCAGCTTATCGGCGGGTTGCGTTCGGGCATGGGTTATTGTGGTGCAGCTGACATTCCTGCTTTACAGGAAACTGCAAAATTTATGAAAATGTCATCTGCAGCATTGCGTGAGAGTCATCCTCATGATATACATATTACTAAAGAGGCTCCAAACTACAGCGTTGATGATACATGATCTTCTGATAATAAGATTCAAACGCTTTTTAAATCATTATTATAAAGAGAGCTGTTTTTCAGCTCCTGATATGGGGTAGTAAAGGTTTCGACAGGGGATGTGAAGACGGAGAAGCTATTCGCAGGCGTGCGTTAAACGTATCTTAAACATAAACGCTGAAGACGATTACGATTTAGCGCTTGCTGCTTAATTTATTTAAACAGCAACGAAAGCCGTTTCTTCTATAAACGGCGGTCCGGCCCGGTTTTCCCGCAGGACCGGTGCCCGGGCCTCATTTATGCGGGGTACTCCTGGCGGTGATGTCTTGTAACCGTCAGGTGATATAACGGGACTCGGCTGTTTGTCGGCGTTGATGCCCGGCAGACAGTTTAAAACGCTTTTTTGCAAATGATCAACTATGATAGTAGAAGACCGTACGGAGCGTTTTCTGGACACGAGTTCGATTCTCGTCTACTCCACTAAAAGACTTGTTATAAGTCTTTTTTTATTGATTTTTGTAATGATTTTGTATACAATATATTTTGTGGATTTGTGTGAAAAAGTTTTTACCGTATTATAGTTTTTTCTGATCATATGTTTTATAGATGTATACAGAAAATAATTTCAGAACGGATTTTAAGAACAGTAATAAAATATGGAGAAAATATATAGTGTCAGCTTTTGTGTTTATCATCTATGTGATCGCTGCTATACTGCCTGCGATCCTGTTGCTAATATATGTTTACAGTATGGATAAGATAGAGCCGGAACCTTTGCCTCTTGTTTTTACATTGTTGATGCTTGGTGTACTGGCCGCGGTTATCTCTGTTTTTCTCGAAGAGATAGGAGATGGTATCATACGTCATTTGGCTTCTGATTACACTCCTTTGATCATAACTGTGCTGACGTATCTGATGGTCGGAGCGGTAGAGGAAGGCTCCAAATATTTGATGCTTTTCCTAAAGACCTGGAAAAATCCCCACTTTAATTATAGGTTTGATGGCATTGTTTATGCTGTTTCCGTTTCTCTTGGCTTTGCTATTTTTGAAAATATCAGTTATGTGTTCCGATACGGTCTTGCTGTGGCAGGATCCCGGGCAGTACTTGCAGTTCCTGCACATATGGCATTTTCAGTGGTAATGGGTATAATGTACTCAAAGTGCAAGTTTTACAGAAACAGGGGAAGAACACAGACCGGAAGACTATACGGATGGATTGGCTGGTTCATTCCCATAGGTTTACACGGGCTTTATGATACTTTAGCTACCTTGAGAGGAACAACCTCTACTGTTTTGTACATTATCTTCGTAATAGCTATGTATGTGGTCATGTTTTTCCTTATACGTTGGGAATCAAAGAATGATAGTCATTTGTAACGTCTTTTTCAATAGATCTTTTATCTTTTTTCGGAAACATGAAATGGCTTTTAAGAATAATTGTAACGTTTACTAAAGAAAATATTTTTTGATCGGAGATGATATTATGAATAAATATAAAATACTGATTGCAGATGATGAAGCAAGGATGAGGAAACTTTTAAGGGATTTTCTTATCAGGGAAAACTATGAGATAGTTGAAGCAGAAGATGGTGACGAGGCTTTAAAGATATTTGAAAATGATAAAGATATTTCTCTTATCATACTTGATGTAATGATGCCGGGGCGCGATGGCTGGGAAGTTTGTAAAGAAATACGAAAAACCTCTGATATTCCCATCATCATGCTTACTGCAAAGGATACGGAATCAGATGAATTAGAGAGCTTCGATTCAGGCGCTGATGAATTTATTTCAAAACCTGTCAGCCCTAAGGTTCTTGTAGCGAGAATTTCTGCATTGATACGCCGTACATACGGAGACGGAGAGGCCTCTGTTATAGATGCGGGGGGAATAGTCATAGATCAGGGTGCGCATACCGTATCTATTGATGGTGAGTTTATAGAACTCAGCTTTAAGGAATTTGAACTCTTAACGTATTTTATCGAAAATGAAGGTTTGGCACTTTCCAGGGATAAAATACTAAATAATGTATGGAACTATGATTATTACGGAGATGCAAGAACTATAGACACTCATGTTAAAAAGCTCCGCCAAAAACTTGGTGACAAGGGTTCATATATTAAAACGATCTGGGGGATGGGATACAAATTTGAACCTGATAAAGAGTAAAGGCCGTTTTCATGAGTAAGATAAAATTTGAAATAAGACATTCAATAAGGACGCGTCTGCTGCTTGCCTTTTTAGCGATAATAAGCGGTATGATAGCGTTTTTGCTTATATTTAACGCAGCTTTTTCCGAAATGTTTTATGAGAGCAGCAAGCGCCGGGATATGAGGGAAGCCTACAAAGAAATATCGCAGCTTATGGAAGATTATGAACAGGAAAAGATAGATCAGTCCAAGCTGAGCGATCAGTTTGATAATATATGCCTGAAAAGATCCCTTACGGCCATCATGATAGAAAGTGACTGGTCTGCAACCTACAGCAATGTATCGAATTATGAAGGGATAGTAGGGCGGCTTCAGCAAAATCTTATATCGGATCCCGAGCAACTGGATGCGGATAATGTAATTAAACTTTTGGAAAAAAATGATAGTTATGTTCTTCAGAAATATTACGATATAAAATTCGGAGACGAGGTAGTAGAACTATACGGCTCCCTTCCTACGGGACAGACCATACTATTACGAGTGGCGACGGCAAGTATTAAGGACACCATGAGTGTAATGAACATGAATGTTCTGATCGTGGGTCTTTTAATGCTTGGAATATCAGTCCTTTTTGCTATTTTTTTGTCATCGTTCATTGCAAAACCCATACGAAAACTTTCTGAAGTTGCAAAGCGCATGTCAGTTCTTGACTTTGATGCAAAATATACTGAAAAAGATACATCAGAAATCGGTCTTTTGGGCAACAGTATGAACGAGCTTTCACTGGAACTTGAGAATACAATAAAAAAATTAAAAAGTGCAAATATTGAACTGCAGAGCGATATTGAAAACAAACAAAAAATACAGCAGAGACAAAAGGAATTTCTTTCTGATGTTTCTCATGAACTGAAAACCCCTATAGCTTTGATAGAGGGATATGCCGAGGCATTAAAGGACGGGATCGCATCTGATGAAGAAACCAGAAACGAGTATTGTGATATCATCATAGATGAGGCTGCTAAAATGAATAGTATGGTAAAGCAGATGCTTACCATAAGCCAGATAGAAAGCGGAAGAAGTGAGATAGATATTGAGCGTTTTGATATTGTAAAGATGATCCTTTCAGTTCTGAATTCAAACATGATAAAATTCAGAAAAAACGGTATCTCTATCAGTTTTGAACAGAAGAATGAAAGCGTGGAAGTGTTTGCCGATGCTTTAAAGGTCGAACAGGTGCTTACAAACTTCATTACTAATGCTGTTAATCACTGTAAAAATGAAAAACGTATCACTATCTATCTGAAGAAACATGACGATCTGGTAAGGATTTATGTGGAAAATACCGGTGATAATATACCGGCTGATCAGATAGATGAGATATGGAATAAATTTTATAAAGTAGATAAAGCCCGTTCCAGAGAATACGGCGGGAACGGAATAGGTTTATCGATTGTTAAAGCCATAATGAACCAGCATGGCAGAGAGTGCGGTGTAGATAATAAACAAGACGGGGTTGTTTTTTGGTTTGATCTGGATTGCAACAAAGAAGTTTGATTAATACATCGATCGTTGGAGGATGTTTGATGATCGTTTACAATGAAATAAAGCCATTTACGGAAGACTATATTTCCTTACGAAAAAAAGTAGGCTTTTTTGATGTTACCATAGACCAGGCTCATAAATCATTAAATAATGCAATAAAGGTAATTTGCGCTTATGACGGGAACAGGCTCGCCGGTATGGGACGTCTTATAGGTGATGGCGCTGTTATATGTTATATACAGGATGTCATGGTAGACCCTGAATTTCAGGGAAAAGGAATCGGAAAAAAAATAGTAGATCTTCTTATCGATAGTGCACAGTCTCTTGTTACACCCGGAACCCAAATGTACCTGGGGTTAATGAGTAAAAAAGGAACAGAGGATTTTTACGAGAAATGCGGGTTCGTGAAAAGACCAAATGAAATGTTCGGGTCGGGACTTACAATGATATTGAAAAACACAAAAGAGGAGTTGCAGGATGGCTGAATATGAACCCTTGTTGAAAAATATAGCAATAAATAACGAACAGGAAGATATATACAGACTGATCGAAATATTCCTGGATTATACTGATATATATATCAACCCTTTTCTGGATTCGGGTATTCCTGAAGATGATCTGCGTCAGGAATGCGCACTTGTAATAACAGAAGAGTTTTCGGACGGAGTGTTCCTGGAAAAAAACGACAGGCGTGAAAGGCTTATTACAGGGGAAGACGAGGTTGCCCAGGAGGTATTCAAGGAGATAATACATGATATAAGTACAAGTTGTGAAAAAGCGCTGACGATAATGGCAGAATCAGAACAAAGATCCAAAATGGCCGGAAAGGAAATATTAGCCAAGGTGAATCTTATTAATGAGGGGGCTGAAAGGTTTTTATCAGAATATGGTATTATGGCTACGCCTGCAGAATTGTCTGATTATATGGACATAAGTGAAGATATCATTATAGAAGCTGTAGAGCTTTCCGGTTATGAGATCAAAAATATCGATTTTGATACTCCCGTTAGAAATAACAAAGGTTGAAAAAATAAATGCCGAAAATAGATCCAAGTATAAGGAAAATGTTTAACAAATTCTTTGAAGATAACTGCATATACTATGCAGCGGCTTCTGTTTTTTTTCTTGTGACCTGTTTTTTGCCTTTTATGCTTATACTTTTGAATATCCTGACGCTTTTTCCTGTTCAGGTTGATGATCTTTTGAAGATCATAAATGCATCGGCTCCCGGACAGACGACAGGACTGATAAATGGTCTTGTAAGTGATGTTTTTAAAAAAAGGTCTTTTTTGATCACATCTTTTTCGATCATATTTACAGTTTACACTGCCGGTCAGGGCTTTATGGCTATAATGAAGGCTTTTGATACTATTTACGGAGTAAAAGTCCAAAGGGCCTGGGTGATCAGGAGACTGAAATCTACAGCATATACATTTTTATTTATGTTCGTTATCGTTCTTCTGGTCATTATGTATGTATACGGGTCTGTTTTGATAAGAGATATTGAGCCGGTTTTTCCGGGACTTGCGACTGTTCTGCATCACATTGTTTTTTGGAGATTATTGATAATGCCTGCCGTACTGATCACGCTGTTTACGGCAATGTACATTTATATACCTAATCGTAAAGGCAGTTTTTGGGGAGCATTGCCGGGAGGTGTTATAGCAACTGTAGGAACGTTATTGTTTTCATGGATTTTTTCGCTCATAGTTTCATTTTCGCCGCAATTTAATTATATGTACGGAAGTATCGCAAATGTTATATTTACACTTTTCTGGCTTTTTGCTATATTCATAATACTGTTTATAGGAGCAGAGTTTAATACTTTTATTGATAAGGGCTGGATAGTATTGCCGAAATGGATGCGTATATCACAGTGGAAGATCGTAAAGATCCTTGAGGATAACGTAAATAATAAAAAGAAATAAAAAAAGATCCGGAATGCCGTTGTTCGCAACTATGACTCCCGGCAAACGGCCAGGTGGGTCTCCGCAGAGCAGTCATCAGTCTTCCGCTACAAGGCGGCCTGACATCCAAGTGTTCGATATAGGTGTCCCGTATCAAATATGTCGGATCAAAATATGCGAACCGGCGTACATTCCAGATTTGCTTATATTATACTATGAAACCGCATTTGTGTCAAAAAAATGTTTCGTATTTCCGATCGTTTTTTTGTATGATCTTGTACCACTTCAGAGGTCTGACAGAACCGGTGTTTTACTAATACAGATGGCTGATGATCAAATAAAAACTGAGAATAATACATATGGAATTAAAGTTTAAATTAGAAGTTTTTGAAGGTCCTTTAGATCTGCTGCTTCATTTAGTAGAAAAAAACAAACTGGATATTTATGATATACCTATCGCTGAGATCACAGATCAGTATGTGGCATATGTCAGGGAAATGGCTAAAAACGACTTGGATATTGCAAGTGAATTTTTAGTCATGGCAGCACAGTTACTGATGATAAAGTCTAAAATGCTTTTACCCAAACCTAAGCTTGAAGAGGATGAAACAGATCCGGAGCTTTTAAAGGAGGAGCTGTCCAGACGATTGCTGGAATTAAAGATGATAAAATATCTCTCCGGTAAGTTAAGGATAAATGAAGAGTCTGGCAGAAAAAGATTTTTCGGGTATGAAGATATTCCTGCTGATGTTTTGAAATATAAACCGGCACCGGATTTGGATATGCTGATGTACGGAATGGATGTAAATGTATTAAACAGAGCTTTTGCCGATGCTTTGAGAAGGGCAGCGGACAGAAAAGATCCTGTCAGAAGCCGTTTCGGTACCATAGAAGCAGAAAAAGTCGATGTTGCCGTAAGAGTGCAGGGGATAAAAAAGATCTTAAAGAAAGGGAAGAAACTTACATTTAATAACCTTTTGGAAAAAGAGGGCGGTATATTATCAGAAATAGTTACTTTTCTGGTACTTCTTGAAATGATGCGGGGAGGATTTGTGAGTGTGTTTCAGGAAGGGGTTGGAACACGTATAGATATAACTGTTCTGAAAGATCCTGAAGGTTTTGGAGATTCAGGTGAGTTTTTGCAATGATTATATCATCCTGAATAGTAATGAATTGTTGTAGCATATTAAATTATATAATTAACTAACAGGGAAGCAATATGTCAGATAACAGGAAAAATAAAGATTATATTAAAGGTGCGATAGAAGCTATGCTTTACGCCTTTGGTGAGCCTCTTAGTGCTGAAGCTATGGCAATGGGGATCGGTGTTAAAACAGAAGCTGTACAGGCAGCAATTACTTCTTTACAGGACGATCTCATTTCTGAGAACAGAGGCCTCTGTATAAACAGGATAAATGACGGGTATGAACTCGCTACCAAAAGAGATTATTATGATGTATTGTGTAATGTGATGGCAAAGGAAACAAAATACGTTTTTTCAGATGCCATGCTTGAAACGCTTTCTATAGTGGCCTATAAACAACCGGTGACCCGGTCACAGATAGAATATATCAGAGGTGTGAGCTGTTCAAATTCTATTAACAGACTGGTGGAATTCGGGCTTATCGCCGAATCCGGAAGACTTGATGCTCCCGGAAGGCCTTTTTTGTTCTCAACTACAGATGATTTCCTGCGTAGATTTAATCTCAGCAGCCTTGATGACCTACCGGATGTTTCTGACGATCTTTTGGGACAGATGAGGCTTGAGGTGGAGAATGAAGTACCCGGAGAGGAGCCTGCCGAAAAAGCAGAAGATGAAGAAAACATAGGAGTGTAGATCAAGCCGTTTAAAATGGGGACTGACCTGTTGACAAACTTTTTCTGCACCATCATATAACAGAATTAATTAAGGAGACCAGCTATGAATACAAAAAACGCATGGGAGAAATACCCGGAATCACAGAAAAAAAAGATATTTGCATTTGCGGAAGAATACAGAAAATTTATATCAGACTGTAAGACGGAGCGTGAATGTATCACTGATGCAGTAAAAAAGGCAGAGGACAAAGGATATAAAAATCTGGATGATATCATTGCAGGAAAGAAGAAACTCAAAAATTGCGACAAGGTATACGCCGTAAACATGAAAAAAGCTCTTCTGCTATTTAATATCGGATCACAACCCATGGAGGAGGGTCTGAACATCCTTGGTGCCCATGTAGATTCTCCCAGGATGGATGTGAAGCAGAATCCCCTTTACGAGGATAATGACCTGGTGCTTCTTGATACCCATTATTATGGCGGTATAAAGAAGTATCAGTGGGTGGCCAGAGAGATGGCACTCCACGGTGTGGTTGTCCTAAAGACCGGCAAGATCATAGAGGTAAATATTGGTGAAAATCCGGAGGATCCGGTTTTTTGTGTTACCGATATCCTGGTGCATCTTGCAGAGCAGCAGCTGAAGAAAGACGGAGAGCATGTGGTGGAGGGAGAAGACCTTAACCTTCTGGTAGGAAGCATGCCTGCAAGAAAGACACCCGGAAAAGAGGATGATAAAACAAAAGAGCTTGTAAAGAAGAACATCCTTGATATCTTAAAGAAAAAATACGGATTTGGGGAAGAGGATTTTATCTCTGCAGAGCTTGAGATAGTTCCTGCGGGCCCCGCCAGGGACTGCGGTTTTGATCAAAGCATGATCATGGGGTACGGCCATGATGACAGGGTATGTTCATATCCTTCCCTGATAGCACATTTGGAATCGGATAAACTTAAGAAGACGGGCGTATGTATCCTTGTGGATAAGGAAGAGATCGGAAGTGTGGGTGCTACGGGGATGACCTCACGTTTCTTTGAGAATACCGTAGCAGAGGTCATGGACAGGACAGGACAGTATTCAGAACTGGCGCTTCGCCGTTGTCTTACTAATTCAAAGATGCTTTCGTCGGATGTGTCCAGCGCCTTTGATCCCAACTATCCTTCATTTTTTGAGGCGAAAAATGTAGCTTATCTGGGACACGGCGTAGTGTTTAACAAGTTTACAGGTGCCAGGGGTAAGAGTATGTCGAATGACGCTTCTGCGGAATATCTTGGGGAGCTCAGAAAGATCATGGATAAGAATCATGTAAGCTTCCAGACGGCGGAACTTGGCAAAGTGGATGTAGGCGGCGGAGGAACCATTGCTTATATTCTTGCTACTTACGGTATGCAGGTTATTGACAGCGGAGTTGCAGTATTGAACATGCACGCTCCGGCGGAGATCATAAGCAAAGTGGATCTCTACGAAGCGCTTAATTGTTATAAGGCGTTTTTGAAGGATGCGTAACAAAGGACGATCGTATATATCGAGGGAGACCGGAAACATATTCAGTTAATAACAATAAAAAGCGGAGAACACTATGGCTTGGATTAAATATGAGATAGTGACTTCTACTGAGGCGGAGGATATCGTGGCGTCGGTTTTGTTTGATCACGGCATCACTTCAGTTGAGATAAAGGATAAGGTGCCTGTGCCGCCGGAGGAGCTGGACGGGGTTTTTACGGAGATACTTCCGGATGAACCGGAGGATGATGGTGTGGCTTGTGTCACATTTTATATAGATGAGGATGCTCCGGACAAGGATGAGCTCATGGCGAATGTTGCTCAGGCCGTAAACGAGCTTAAGGAGGATTACCCGGCTTACAGTTTTGAGTTTTCGGAAGGAAGGCTGGACAATGACGACTGGGCCCATAACTGGAAAAAACACTGGCATACCATTCAGATAAACGATCTTTTTATAAAGCCATCCTGGGAAGATGTGACACCGGAGATGGAAGGCAAGAAGGTGCTGAGCTTAGATCCCGGTACGGCATTCGGTACAGGGGGACATGAGACTACCAGGCTATGTATAACAGGGATACAAAAATATCTGAAACCCGGTGACAGTGTGCTTGATATAGGCTGTGGCAGCGGTATACTTACCATAGTCGCCAAAATGTACGGAGCGGGTACATGTCTTGGTACGGATCTGGATAAGATGGCTATTATCGCCTCTGAAGAAAATTACAGGGAAAACGCTGAAGGCGACAAGGGAGACGTAAGCTTTGTCAGGGGAAATATCGTGACGGATGAAGCATTTAAAGCTGAGTGCGGATTTGAGAAATATGATATTGTCCTTGCAAATATACTTCCTGAGGTTCTGGTGCCCCTGAGTGAGTCTGTGGATAAGCATATGAAGCCTGGGGCTTATCTAATATATTCCGGCATACTTCTTGAAAAAGAGGATCAGGTTAAAAAGGCTGTTGAAAAAAACGACAGATTGGATATAATTGAAACCTTATATGACGGAGAGTGGATGGCTATAGTGTCACGGAAGAAGGGAAATGATATATGAGAGTTTTCTTCACAGACAGATCTTATATAGGAGAAGGCGAAATACTACTTTCCGGAGATAATCTTCATCATATAAAAAACGTGCTGCGGCTCCCGGCAGGAGAGACAATACTTATTAAGACGGGGGGAAGCATTTCTTATGTTTGTAAGATAAAGGGCTATGAAGATGACAGGGTGGTCTGCACCATAATGGATAGTATACAGGCAGATACTGAGCTTCCGGTAGCAATAGATATTTTTCAGGGGATTCCAAAGGGCGACAAGCTTGAACTCATAATACAGAAGTGTACGGAGCTTGGGGCGTCCGGTATCATTCCGGTGATGACCTCAAGAAGCATAGTAAAGCTGGATGAAAAAAAGAAAAAGACCAGGCATGAAAGATGGGAAAAGATAGCTCTGAATGCTTCCGAACAGAGCAGAAGGGGGCGTGTATGCCATGTGGGGGAGCCTGTTACATTTGATGAGGCAATAGATGCTGCGGCCGGATACGATCACTTTATCCTGCCTTATGAATGTGCGGAAGGCTTCGGATACACCAGAGAGGTTTTCGGTCGTATTAAGTCCGGTGAAAGGGTGGCTTTGTTCATAGGGCCTGAGGGCGGATTTTCCGATGGGGAGATACGTCTTGCCGGAGATGCAGGGGCAAATGTGATAACCCTTGGGAAGCGTATACTTCGCACGGAGACGGCAGCCATGTATGTGCTTTCAGTGATGGGGTACTTACATGAAGAAGATAGTTAAAAGATATATGAAAAAAACAAGACAGGGATCAGTTAGATTTTTATGGATATGATTTATTTGGACAACGCAGCTACCACAAGACCGCTGGATGAGGTTTCCGGGACTGTTTGTGAGACCATGAAGAATGTTTTCGGCAATCCTTCTTCAAAACATATGAAGGGAATTGAAGCCGAGGCGGTACTTAAAGAGGCTGTGGGCAGGATAGCAGCTCTTCTTAAAGTTCAGGAGAAGGAGATCTTTTTTACTTCAGGTGCAACTGAAGGAAACAATACTGCTATAATCGGTACTGCCCGCAGAAAAAAAAGAGCCGGTATGCATATCATCACCACAAAGCTTGAGCATCCAAGCGTGAGGGAACCTTTTCTCAAACTGGAAGATGAGGGCTTTAGGGTAACTTATCTTGATCCTGACGAAAAAGGACTCATATCTCCGAGTGATCTTGAAAATGCTCTTGACGATGAGACTACCCTTGTGTCTGTTATGTATGTTCATAATGAAACAGGCGCTCTTCAGCCTGTAGAAGAACTGGGTAAATTGATTAAGAGCCGTAACAAGGATATATGCTTTCATGTGGATGCAGTCCAGGCATTTGGCAAGCTGAAGGTCCTGCCTAAGGCCATGAATGCCGATATAGTCACGGCTTCTGCCCATAAATTCCACGGCCCCAAGGGTGTGGGGTTTTTGTATATAAAGGACGGGGTTAAATGTGATCCTCTCCTTGTGGGTGGCGGTCAGCAGAAAAACATGCGCTCCGGTACTGAAAATGTTCCGGGCATCGCAGGCATGTCCAAAGCTCTTGAATGTATTTACGATGAAGGCTTTGAGGAGAGAGTAAAAGAACAATATGATCTGAGGTCTCATTTTATCAGGGAGCTTGGATCGATAGAAAACGTAAAGATCTTTTGCGGAGATTCTGCATATACCGCACCACATATTGTAAGCGCATCTTTTTTAGGGATAAAAAGTGAAGTATTGCTGCATCAGTTGGAAAGTGACGGTGTGTTTGTATCATCAGGTTCTGCCTGCTCATCAAACAAGCCGGGACTGAGTTTTTCACTTGCAGCCATGGGAGCAGCTAAAGAGGAGCTTGACAGCATCATAAGATTCAGCTTCAGCTATGAAACTAAGAAAGAAGAATTGGACAGGGTAATAGAATCATTAAAAACACATGTGCCTTTCCTGAGGCAGTTTGTAAGAAAATAAATTTTTAAGGACATAATATGTACAAGGCTTTTTTATTAAAATATGGTGAGATAGGAGTTAAGGGTAAAAACCGGCATCTGTTTGAGGATGCCCTGGTGGCTTCCATAGAGCGTGCCCTGGAAAAGATAGAGGGAAGTTTTACTGTAACGAAAGAATCGGGGCGTATATATGCTTCAGCGCTATCGGAATTTGATCATGAAGAGACTCTTGAAGCTTTAAAAAAAGTTTTTGGTCTGGTATGGATATGCCCCGTGCTCCAGATAGAGGATAACGGATATGAGGAGCTGAGCCAAAAGGTCATTGATTTCATAGATAAAGAATACGAGGACAAGAATTTTACATTTAAAGTAGAGTCAAGACGTGCGCGCAAAAACTATCCTCTTAATTCTATGGAGTTAAACGAAGAACTGGGGCATGATCTTTTGGAACATTTTCCCGATCTGAAGGTAGACGTCCATAAGCCGGATGTTCTTATAAATGTGGAGATCAGGAATGTGATCAACATTTATTCAAAGGCTATAAAAGGCTTGGGAGGAATGCCTGCAGGAAGTGCGGGAAGTGCCATGCTCCTGCTATCAGGGGGAATAGACTCTCCTGTTGCAGGGTATATGGTCTCAAAAAGAGGTGTAAAGCTTTGCGCTGCTTATTTTCATGCGCCTCCTTATACCAGCGAGAGAGCGAAACAGAAGGTGGTGGATCTGGCAAAGATAGTTTCATCTTATTCCGGTGAGATCAGACTTTATGTTATCGATTTTACACAGATCCAGCTTGAGATATACAAGAACTGTCCTCATGATGAGATGACTATCATAATGCGGCGTTTCATGATGCGCATAGCCCAGACACTTGCCGAAAGGGAAGGCTGCTCAGGGCTTATCACGGGGGAGAGCATAGGGCAGGTTGCCAGCCAGACT
>CACZTF010000302.1 GCA_902784025.1 uncultured Lachnospiraceae bacterium | reverse complement strand
GACAGAAAAAAGCTTAACTGAGCAGCTTCAGAATGCAGATACCGAAGACGGAAACAAGATACTGGGACATATCTTCGGAAACTCTGTATCCTCTGAGTATGATTCTATTGCTCAGGATACAGGCCTTTCTTCAGGACAGATCGGAAATATCTTAAGCAGCGTGGCTCCTTCCATACTTTCCAGTCTTTCATCCGCCGTTTCAAATATGGGCAGCGGACAGGAAAGCTCCGGATCATCCGGTCTGCTCGGACTGCTTTCCGCATTAAATAACTGATATAAAAAATAAAAACTTACGGATCAAAAAAAAGCAGTCATCATTGACTGCTTTTTTGATCCTCTTTGCTTATTTTACCGTTTAAAAACAGTATTATTTTAAAAGCAATGCTGTAAGATCCATGGGATCTACCACCTTGCCGTCCTTGTACACACGCATGTTTCCTGATGCGATCTCATCAATGAGTATCACATCATCACCGTTATAACCGAACTCGAATTTTATATCATAAAGTTCCATGCCGTACTCTGCGATCTTGTCTGCAACTATTTCCGTGATCTTTTTTGTAAGTTCCTTAGTATCTTCAAACTGACCGGGAGTCATGATATTTAAAGCTTCAAGGCCTTCCATGGTAATGAGCGGATCTCCCTTTTCATCATCCTTGAGAGTCATCTCTACATAATAATCAAGGGGCGCTCCCTCTTCGATATATTCACCGTATCTTCTGATGAAGCTTCCGACTGCACGTCTTCTGCATATCACTTCCAGTCCTTTTCCGAACGGCTTGGCAGGTAATACTTCCATAGTAACAGCATCTTCGTCAGCTGAAACATAATGGGTCTTGATACCTGCATTATTGAGCAACTCAAAAAACATAACTGAAGTCTTAAGATTCTGTTTTCCTATACCGTCAATACTCAACCCTACTGTATTTGCCCCGGGATCAAACACACCGTTCTCACCTGTTACGTCATCCTTGAACTTAAGCAGATAATTTCCGTTATCCAGTTTAAAAACATCCTTTGTCTTTCCTTCGTATATCTTTTCCATAGTGCCTGCTCCTATACTATAAAAATACTATATCATGCTTCTATAAGGTTTAACTTTGTGACCCATCCATTATATATTTTTGAAATCCTTAATTCAAGCATTAATCAATATGTGACCGGATTTTATTCCGCTTTTGTCTCCTGTGTTTCTTCTGCAGGATCTTCACTTTGTGCAGGAGTTTCTTCTGCAGCAGAACTCTCCATCTCTGCAGGTTTTTCAAACGAACTTAAATCTATCTCCGTAATATCGTAATCCCCTTCCCTCACCTTAACGGTTTTTTCAAGAAGAACATTCTTATCAGTATTCAATTCGTATGATGCCTTTGCCTCATCAAAGTTAACTTCTGTTTCACCTTCTGCCGTAACATACGAATTTGGGAAGAGAAAAGCAAAATATCCCGTTTCCTTTTTATCCTTTGCAGTAATATCGGATCTTAATACTGCCACTATTATATTTTCGGGAGAGTTATTATCTTTTACCCCTTCCTTTTTCTTCAGAAGATACAGTTGTTCAAGAACTGTACCTTCCGCCTTTTCCGTATTCGGAACGGAAAGGTATTCAGCATTATCTGTAAGCTTATAGAGCATGCGGAACTTGTCATCCGCTGTTTCGGATTCGATAAATTTCTTATCTTCTTCTGCAATAATGTCAACCAGAGATTTATCTATATCAGCAGCTTTTATATACTCACTCAGTCCCTTTACATCATATGCAGCTGAAAGAGAGGAAGTGGTGAAACCGTGTTCTGCAAGTTCTTCATCCGTAACGTCACATTTTATGGTTACATTATCACCATTAGCCACCTTTTCTTTGTCTGATGAAAATGTAAGTTTCCCCAGATATTCATCAGACGATCTGTTTTCGATATCCAGCACAGCATCCGGACTGATCCCTGTTATATTTATAGAAGCATCCTCAAAAAGATTCACACTCTTTCCGGGATCTATTCCCTCAGCTGTTATTGTAAATGATTCCTCACTAACTTTGTATCCCGTATTTTTTCTCAGTTCATCATCATATGTTACTTTTATTTCCAGAGAATCTCCGTTCGACACTTTTGAACCGGACACTGAAGCGCTGACAGAATCCGCAAAATTTTTATATGTCTCCAGCTTTTCAACATCCTTTTCCTCACCTGCAAGCGAGTTATAAAGCTTTTCGTTATCGATAACGCCGTGGGGAGAAGCATATCCGCTTATACCGTTATACTCCACATTTACAAATTCAGAGAGCTTTACAGTTCTTGTCTGCATTATAATAACAGGTATAGCTATTGCAGCTACCGCTCCGGCAAGAACTATACCAAAGACCAGCGGCCACTTGCGGGTCTTTCTTTTAACTATCTCGTAGGCCGGCTCACTTACACCCACTCCCTGCGTTTCTTTTTCTTTTGTATCCTTATATTCCATCTCCATGTCCATACCCGTTTTCATTTTGTTTTTATATTCTTTATAGTCGTCATTATTATCTTTTATATGATCATCATCTTCGATACCGGTCAAAAAATCACTCCTTTACAACAATATCAAAACTTCCGTGCTTTACAGATCTGTCTCTTCGCATCTAAGGATATCATACTCCTCAGGCTCCTTATCACCCTCAAAACCTACAAACAGCTTTTGTTTCGGATGGGGGCAGGATTCCATCGGATTACCTTCTTCATCCATTATAGATGATACCTTTACATAAAAATTTTCTCCGGAAGGCTTCACAACCTCAAGGCGGTCACCTACACTGAATTTATTTTTCTGGGTTATCAGTACCGACCCGTTCCTGACAGCCTGTACCGTCCCCATATATACCATTGGTGCTGTGCGTTCCGCTTCGTAAAACATGGACCCTTCATCTGCCTTACCGAAAAAAAATCCGGTACAGTACTTGCGTCTTGAAACCGACTCCACTTCACGCATGAAGAATGGCATGTGGTTCCTGTAAGCGCTCTCCGACTCAAAAAACATATCCAGTGCACATCTATAAGCCCTGACAACTGTCGCAACATAAAGAGCCGTTTTCATCCTTCCTTCTATCTTCAGTGAATCGATACCCGTGCTGACAAGCTCCGGTATGTGTTCGATCATGCATAGATCTTTCGAGTTAAAAATAAAAGTTCCTCTTTCATTTTCAAATACAGGAATGTACTCGCCCGGTCTTTGTTCTTCTATAAGTGAATAGGACCATCGGCAGGGGTGCGTACACGCTCCTTTGTTAGCATCCCGTCCTGTCATATAATTACTCATAAGACACCGGCCCGAATATGACATGCACATCGCACCATGTACAAATGTCTCTATCTGTAGATCTTCCGGGGTTTTTGAACGGATCTCACGTATATCCTCAAGAGAAAGTTCGCGTCCGGTAACAACCCTCTGTACACCAAGTCCGTGCCAGAATCTAAAGGTCTCATGATTAACGTTATTCGACTGTGTACTGATATGTACGGGAATCTCAGGTATTATTTCCTTCGCTGTGGTGAACACTCCGGGATCCGCTATGATGACTGCATCCGGAACGATCTCTTTTAATTCTGAAAAATACTCCCGCACACCCTCCAGGTCATCATTGTGTGCGTAAATATTAGCAGTTACATATACCTTTGCACCATGTTCGTGTGCAAAGTATATACCTTCTTTCATCTCAGACTTATCGAAATTACGGGCCGCGGCACGCAACCCATAGGCTTCTCCCCCGATATATACAGCATCAGCACCGTATATGACAGCAGTTTTAAGTATTTCAAGGCTCCCTGCAGGAGCAAGTATTTCCGGTTTTTTCATAAGACCCTGTAACCTCAGAACTGTTATGCAATCCTCATCAGAACTTTTTATATCTTCCTTTACTCATTTGTTTTCAAAACACTTACCGCAATACCGTCCCCCACCGGTACTATACCGGTAACAAAATCCTCATCATGAGTGATCTCATACAAAAATTCCCTCATCCGCTTGTGCACGGTGCGATCGCGCTGTTCGATGATAAAACGTGATCTCAGTATATTTCCCCCCTGCAATACGTTATCTGACACCACAACTCCTCCCGGTGAAAGCAGTTTCCTGATCTCATTAAAAAATTTAAGATACTGTCCTTTAGACGCATCCAAAAAAACAAGGTCAAACCCTGCTTCCAGATCCGGCAGGATCCGGGCTGCATCGCCTGTGATCACTCTGACCCTGTCCGAATAACCTGCCTTGCTCAGATTTTCGACAGCAATACGGGCATCTTCTTCATCTATCTCTATAGTGGTTATCATACAGCTTTCAGATGTATTTTCAGCCATAATGAGTGCAGAATATCCCACTGCCGTTCCTATCTCAAGTATTTTCCCAGGTTTTTTAAGTTCCAGAATCATTTTCAGGAACCCCTCGGACTCACGTCTGATCACAGGAACTCCGCTCTTCCTTGCTTCACTTCCTACTGTTTCGCAAAAAACAGAATTATCTGATGTAAGCGATGATATAAAAAAGGATATATCCTGTGTATCCGGATCAAACATTTTTACAGCCCGTGTGCCTCCATGATGATCGGCAGTATTACCGGTGTACGCTTCATCTTTTTCCACAGGTAATCGCTCAGATCATCCTTGATCGCAGTTTTTATCTTACTCCAGTCAGTGAGTTTTTTGTTCACACATACTTCTACAGCATCAGTAACTACTTCTTTGGCATCTGCAAGCAGATCCTCCGCCTCACGCACATACACAAAACCTCTTGTGACGATATCCGGCCCTGCTATCAGCCTGCATGTGTATTTTTCAAGTGTCAGCACGATTATGACGATACCGTTCTCTGCAAGATTCTGCCTGTCACGAAGTACGATATTGCCAACGTCACCTACCCCCAGACCATCCACAAGAATGGCGCCGGTCTGGACATGGCCTATTATCTCAAATTTTTCATTACTAAGAGACACAACATCTCCGGACTTGGACATGATAACGTGATCTTTATCATACCCGAGGGAATAACAGACATCGCGTTGTGCCATAAGATGTCTGAATTCACCGTGTACCGGATAACAGAACTTGGGTCTTACAAGAGAATAAATAAGCTTTATCTCCTCCTGGCATGCATGCCCGGATACATGAGTATCCTGGAAGATAACTTTTGCTCCCTTACGGCCCAGTTCATTTATCACCCTGGCAACAGACTTTTCATTACCGGGAATGGGACTGGATGAAAACACCACACAATCTCCTGCCTGGATCTGTACTTTCCTGTGAAGATTTTGCGCCATCCTGGAGAGAGCTGCCATGGACTCACCCTGGCTACCGGTGGTGATAAGTACGATCTGCTCCGGAGAATAACGCTTCATATCATCAGTTTCTATGATAACTCCGGTAGGCACCTTAAGATAGTCCAGCTCACCTGCAACCTTGATGATATTAACCATACTCCGGCCTTCCACACATACTTTACGATCGTATTTCACCGCAGTATTGATGATCTGCTGTACTCTGTCAACATTTGAAGCAAATGTAGCGACGATTATACGCCTGTTCTTATTATCATTAAAAATCGAATCAAATGTTTCACCAACTGTTTTTTCAGAACTGGTAAATCCGGGAAACAGTGCGTTCGTGGAATCACACATCAGAGCAAGAACACCCTGTTTTCCTATTTCACCCAGTCTTTGAAGATCTATGGGATCACCATAAACGGGGGTATAATCCACCTTAAAATCACCGGTATGTACTATGGTTCCTTCCGGACATGTTATCGCAAGAGCCGCTGCATCAGAAATACTGTGATTTGTTCTGATGAATTCTACGCTGAAATCCCCAAGAGTAAGGATCTGTCCATACTTTACAACCTTTCTCTTCACATCTCTGAGAAGGTTATGTTCTGCAAGCTTGGATTCTATAAGACCTATAGTAAGCCTTGTACCGTAAATAGGTTTATTGATTTCTTTTAAAACATAAGGAACAGCACCTATATGATCCTCGTGACCATGGGTGATGACAAAGCCTTTTACCCTCGATATATTTTCCTTAAGATATGTAATATCCGGGATCACAAGGTCTATCCCGAGCATATCCTCCTCAGGGAAAGCAAGGCCGCAATCCACAACTATAATACTTTCTCCGTATTCAATAGCGGTAATATTCATTCCGATCTGCTCAAGGCCTCCCAGAGGTATTATCCTCAGACCTTTTTCACCGCTTTTTCTATGGTAAGTCTTACCGACAAGAGTCTGTGAACCGTCATTCTCATTAGCTACACCCAGTCTCTCATATGAAAGATCAGGTTTTTTCATTTCATCATCTTCAAAAGGTGCTTTTTCAGTATAATAAGAGTTTTTTTCTTCCCTCGCAGCATATCCGTTGTTTTTATTTCCCGATGAAGATTCTGTCCTGAATCTCTTATTACTCTGACCACGTCCGTATCCGCTTTTTCCGTCTCTTGAAAAGCCTTTTGAAGATCCTCCTGTACCCCTTACGAAACTGCCGTTTCTTACATTTTTTTTGAAATCACGGTCTTTTTTTTCAGTTACGCCTTCAACATGTGAAGTATGATCATTTCCGGCACCAACTGCATTATATTCTTCTGCCATTATTCTCCTCTTTTCTTATGTTGTATTTAATGATGTTCGCTGATCCTTAAAAATTACAAAAAATAACTCATGCAAAAAACAAGGGATTTCTGACTACTCCCCTGCATCAATCCTCAACTATGATATCTATATCGTCATTTTCAAATATCTTGCAAAATATTCCGCTTATCATCTTAAGTTCGTCCGGATCATCTACGGAATTAAAAACCTGAACACTCTCACCATCATCTGCCGGTTCTTCGCTATCAAGTCTGAGTATCTGAACTTCTACATCGTCACTCTCAGGATCTTCTGTTACTAATATATATTCCTTCCCTTCATGGTTAAGACTCTTAAGTATTGTAAATTCCAGTTCTTCACCGTCATCGGTTACAAATACTATACTGTTATCACGATATTCTTCTGACATCTGAGGCTCCTTTCTTTGATCATATTATCCGATATAAAACTATTCCCCGGAAAGCGGTCCGGGCTTGTATAAAGTACTGTATGCAAAAAAGAAATTGAATGCTTTATGCGTATCATAATCGGCACACAAATAAAATCTACGATCTATCACAAGAACTATTTTTCAGAATTCAAATGATCAAGATAATTTTGCAGAAAGAAAGAAGCTGCTATCTTATCGATAACATCTTTCCTGTTTTCTCTTCTTACTCCTGATTCCATTAGGATGCGATTAGCTGAAACGCTTGAGAGACGCTCATCCCAAAGAATAACTTCGATCCCTGTCCTGCGTGAAACATTGGCAGCAAATTCCCTGCTTTTTTGTGCACTGATGCCCTCGGAATCGTCCATATTTTTAGGGAGTCCGACCACTATACTTTCAACGCCGTACTCCTCAGAAAGCTCTTCAATACGCGCAAAAGTGCGCCTGAGCTTATTTTCTTCTTTTCTTTGTATGGTTTCAAGGGGTTGCGCAAGTAAACCTGTAGGATCACTTACTGCAACTCCCACATATTTTTCCCCGTAATCAAGACCTAAAATCCGCATGATCACAGACCTTTGCCTGTGATAAAAAATCTGATAACTTCTTCCACGAGTTCATCACGTTCTACCTTCATGATCAGGCTTCTTGCATTTTTATGACTTGTAATATAAGTCGGATCTCCGGACATAATGTAACCCACCATCTGGTTTACGGGATCATATCCCTTCTCCTTCAGGGCAGTATAAACCTTCTCCAGTATCTCCTGTACGGATACAGGGTTTTCGACCTGTTTATTAAAAAGATGTGTGTTATTATCCGCCATACTTTCACGTCTCTCTTTCATCCAGTTCATTTAATAATATAGCAATTATGTAATACTGTCAACTGTTCAGGCATTTGATCTTGTAATATCTCAGCCTGTTCTTTAAGCGTTCCAGCTTTTCCTTTTCTGCCAATATGTTATTTTCAAGTTTCTTCTGTCTCTTTTCAAGTTTTTCCGGATCTGAAAGAAGATTTTCCATATCAAAAGGGAATTCCTGCTTTATCAGTTTTATACTTTTTTCCAAAACCTCTATTTTACCGGCCAAAAACTCTTTTTTTCTTTTAAGACGTACTAATATATCACAATCTGTATCAATTCCGATCCTGTACTCCGGCTCTTCCAATGCGGCAGATATCTGCCTCAGAACAAATATATCCCTGTATTCATATGCTTCTATTGCGTCCTTCAAAAGCCTCTCGCCTGCTTCATCACTGACAGCTCCTATATCAGGGTGCAAAAGTTTGATTATCTTCCTGTAATACAATCTCAGTTCATCTGCTTCACATTTGGAGATTCCCGTACCGGTGGTCTTACATCTTTCCTCTCTGTCTTTTTCCAGCTGCTTCATAATATATCCGGGGAGAAAGACCGTTTCCTGTCCATCAGCTTTTTTTTCGATTTCTTCTATATTTACTTCCCTGTGAAACTGCAGTCTTATGCGTATCATATCTGTTATATATTTTGTCCTGACAGATTCCATATGGAGCTCATCCAATTCGTTTTCAAGCTTTCCTATACATCTGATATACACTTCCTGAAGCTCCGGCTTTCTTTTATAAAGAAGCTCATTTTTTTGAAGTATGAGTTCAACCATATTGGTTCTTAATATCTTGATCTCATTTATGAGTTTCTCAAACTCAGGAGACGGGATAAGAGCAAATTCTTTTTTTGAATACATGTCAGCAATACTCCGTAACATTAAGAAAGCCGAAGCGGGATCACCACTTCGGCTTAATATCAATTATTCATTACCTGCCGGCAGATTTGATTCTTTGTACTGCTCTGTTAAACGAATCCTCTGAGATCCGCTGGTTAACAGCACTCTGCTTTTCACGCAGTTCAGCTTCGGCAAGT
>CACZTF010000301.1 GCA_902784025.1 uncultured Lachnospiraceae bacterium | reverse complement strand
TGTGTTTTACTCCTGTAAAAAAAGCACCGTTTTGAAGACGGCTTGAGTATAATATCACTTTGCATACACCTTGTCAACAACTTTTTTCAAAATTTTTTTTAATTTTTTTTCTGTCTTTTTTCATTTCTGTTTTCTTAAATTATGAGCTGATATTAAAAAAAGACAGAGAATCGTCACCTGCCTTTATACCTTTTATTCCTCATCCAATTTCAGCACACTCATGAATGCGCCCTGGGGAATCGTTACTTTCCCTATCTGCCGCATACGTTTTTTTCCTTCTTTTTGTTTTTCAAGGAGTTTTTTCTTTCTTGATATATCTCCTCCGTAGCATTTTGCCAGGACATCCTTGCGAACCGCTTTTACGGTTTCACGGGCTATGATCTTATTGCCAATAGAAGCCTGTATAGGCACCTCAAACAGCTGTCTGGGAATCTCGTTCTTGAGTTTTTCACACATTTTCCTGCCACGCTCTACTGCGCTTCCCTCATAGACTATAAAAGAAAGAGCATCAACTTCTTCACGGTTTATCAGGATATCCAGTTTGCATAACCTGGACTCCTTATAGCCTGACATTTCATAATCAAACGAAGCATAACCTCTGGAGCGGGATTTTAATGCATCAAAAAAATCATATATTATCTCATTCAGGGGAAGCTCATATTTCAGCAAGGCACGTGTCTGTTCTATATACTCCATACCGTGATAGATCCCTCTTCTCTGCTGACATAGTTCCATTATCGTACCTACATATTCTGTTGTCACCATGATCTCTGCATTTACAACAGGTTCCTCCATGTAATCGATCTTGGAAGGATCAGGAAGATTTGAAGGATTTGTCAGCTCTATCTCACTTCCGTCTGTCAAATGTACTTTATATACCACTCCAGGCGCAGTTGTCACCAAGTCCAGATTATACTCCCTTTCGAGTCTTTCCTGGATAACATCCAAATGCAGCAATCCCAGAAATCCGCATCTGAACCCGAAACCGAGGGCAACCGATGTCTCAGGCTCATAACTTAAGGCAGCGTCATTTAACTGAAGCTTCTCAAGAGCATCTCTTAAATCCTGATACTTTGCTCCGTCTGCCGGATAGATCCCGCAAAATACCATAGGATTGACCTTTTTGTACCCGGGAAGCGGTTCGGCACAGGGACGCTTATCCTCAGTAACGGTATCACCCACACTTACATCTCTGACATTTTTTATAGCTGCAGCTATATATCCCACCATACCTGCAGAAAGTTCATCACCGGGGAGAAATCTTCCCGGACCGAATGTTCCCACCTCAGCTACTTCTTCAACTGCACCGGTAGCCATCAGACGTATCTTTGTCCCTTTCTTAACTGTCCCTTCCATAACCCGTACAAATATAACAGCACCTTTGTACATATCGTAGAAAGAATCAAATATCAGTGCCGCCAAAGGATCCTTATCGTCTCCACCCGGTGCAGGAACTTTTTTTACAACCGCCTCCAGTACATCTTTTATGTTTAAACCGTTTTTTGCAGATATCAAGGGTGCGTCATGAGCCTCTATACCTATAACGTCCTCTATCTCTTCCTTTACCCGGTCAGGATCGGCGCTCGGAAGATCTATCTTATTTATCACCGGGATAACTTCCAGATCATGGTCAATGGCAAGATACACATTTGCAAGTGTCTGGGCCTCTATGCCTTGCGCAGCATCCACAACAAGAACTGCTCCTTCACAGGCAGCAAGAGACCTGGAAACTTCGTAATTAAAGTCCACATGTCCCGGGGTATCTATGAGATTAAACACATATGTATTGCCGTCATCAGCTTCATACTTAAGTCTTACTGTCTGGGCTTTTATGGTTATCCCTCTCTCACGTTCAAGATCCATATTATCAAGAACCTGTTCCTGCATCTCACGCTCCGTAAGGGTCTGCGTTAGTTCTATTATACGGTCAGCCAGCGTAGACTTGCCGTGATCTATATGTGCGATTATACAAAAGTTCCTGATCAGTGATCTGTTATCTGCCATCATAACTCCTGTCAACAATTATAAAAATGATCAAATCCCAAAAAAAGAGGCTGCCGCTGCCGACAACCCCTACCGCGTATATCCTAAATCCGATTATCTGTTATCTTTTCCCGAAAGAAACGAGGGAAGCTTGATTCCTGATCCTTTGGGCTCCGGAGCCGGTGAAGGTGCAGGAGAAGGTGCCGTCGAGGGCATCTTAGGTGCTGAAGGCTGTGCCGTCTCCCTGACCTTAGGTTCAACACCTGCAGAACCCGAAGCACCGTAGGAGGAAGGACTATTCTGAAATCCTCCTGAAACCCTGGGTGCTGAAGTAACCGTTCTCCTTGCAGTACCTATGCGTCCGAGTTCTTTGTCATCCATACCGGTAGCAATGACGGTGATAGTAACATCATCCGCTTCATTCTCGTCAAACATTACGCCAAATATAACATTAGCTTCCTCTCCGGCCATCTCACGAACATAACTTGCTGCTATATTAACATCCTCAAGAGAAGCATTACCTGATATGTTTATGATCACATTAGCCGCTCCGTTTATCGTCGTTTCAAGGAGAGGTGAACTCACTGCCTGCTGAACTGCTTCCATGGACTTATCATCACCTGATGATCTTCCGATACCTATGTGTGCAAATCCCATATCCTTCATGACTGTCTGGACGTCTGCAAAGTCGAGATTGATCAGGGCAGGTACATTAATAAGATCCGTTATTCCCTGAACTGACTGCTGAAGGACCTCATCAGCTTTCTTAAGAGCTTCGGGCATAGACGTTCTTTTATCTACTATCTGAAGAAGCTTCTGGTTCGGTATAACGATAAGAGTATCTACGTTATCTTTAAGATTCTCGATACCCATTATTGCATTATCAAGACGTTTTCTTCCCTCAAAATCAAAAGGCTTTGTAACAACACCAACGGTGAGGGCGCCCTGACTTTTCGCAATATTCGCTATTACAGGTGCCGCACCGGTTCCGGTACCGCCTCCCATTCCGCAGGTAACGAAAACCATATCCGCACCCTCAAGCGCCTTTGCGATCTCCTCTAAACTTTCTTCAGCAGCTTTCTGTCCGATCTCAGGCTGAGCGCCTGCGCCAAGACCCTTTGTAAGTTTTTCTCCTATCTGTATGGTCATAGGCGCTTTGCAGCTTAAAAGCGCCTGGCTGTCGGTGTTTATACCGATGAGCTCGGCACTGCTTATATTTTCGTCCACCATACGGTTAACGGCATTATTTCCTGCGCCGCCTACGCCGACAACTTTTATCTTTGCTACCGGCTCCACATCGTTCGTATTTATCTCCAACAAGGCTATGGCCCTCCTTACATTTTTCGGTTTATACTTTAACAGATATATTCTATATTTTTTTTAATATTATTTCAACCATTAATTTGCTTAAATTTTTCTTAAATTTATATCATTCATGTCTGAATGTAGAGATCATTTGATGTTCCGTCGAAATTTTCCATATGTATGACACCGGAAACTGCATCAAGACGAGGGGTTATATTTTTGATCCTCTCCATTTTTTCATTAACATTTTTCCCTGATCCGCAATATATCTTTACATCTTTAACTGTCAATGACGCAAGATATTCTTCATCAAAATCTATACTCCCGGCATCTATTCCGTACCTGGCAAATGTATCGGCATAAGTAACCACAGACTTTAATGCTTCATCCGGTAAAGGAAGTTTATCACCGATCTGAAGTTCACCGGTATCTATACCGTTTATTCGAGTAACATCTCCTATGATCATATCCGAAATCTCGGCAACGCGCCCCTCATCATCGATATAGTAGATCTCATCCCCGTTTTTGATATATCCCACAAGAGGTTTTTCATTTACATATATGTCTATCACCTCGGGGTTCTGCAATGCGACTTCATATTCCGACGCAAAGGGAAGGGTCTTATCTTTCGCTCCGAAGAACTTAAATATCAAACTGTTGTCGGGCATCTTATCATCAAAAATTATCGAGCTTAACTCTGAAGTTGTCAAACGGGTATTACCGTGGTATCTTACCTCTCTTGTTTTAAACCCGAAAACAAATATCATGACCGCCAGCATTGCTGCAGAAGCTACCATCAGTCCTATAACGGCACCCTTGCTTATGGGCTTTTTTTTATTTTTTTTACTGCGCTTACTCATACACATATCCTCGTATCTAACGGCATTTTCAACATATTCATTTTTCAAACGTTCTTTGATCTTTTCACCAG
>CACZTF010000300.1 GCA_902784025.1 uncultured Lachnospiraceae bacterium | reverse complement strand
TTTATATATGCAAGATATCATTCGCCTATAATGTATATATTATCCGTTATTTTTTTGTATCTTGAATAAATGAGATCATTTTTAACTGTTAAAAACAAGACAAATAACCGTGCTTTATCTTAGTTTTGTGAGACAGAAAACTGTCCCATGTCTCAAAAGCCGATCTTTTGGGAAATCAGTCACTGTTTTACAGTTCCTGTTGCCGTTCCTTTGGATCCACCATATGATGCTGTGACTGTATATCGTGTTCCTGCTTTATAATTTCTTTTAAGATGTATAGTCGCAGATCCATACTTACCATCTACTTTTACTGTTTTTGCAGAATATACATCACCGTCTATTTTCAAAGTTATTTCAGATTTTGAGGGAGCTAATACAGTTATTTTTACAGAATTATTTGTAATTGCACTTTTAGAAGCTATTCCGTATGAAGATTCTCCTGAAATCATTACATTTAAACCGTTAACTGACAATGGCGTTCGAAGCTCAATCGTGTCGGAATCAAAGGAGAAATTTGATGAAACTTTCTTCGTTCTCCGTTTGGCATAACGACTGTCATAACATACTCCGTTTTTCACATTATATGTATTTTCATATTCAACGGCTTTATATTCCTTCGGAAAAATATCTGACAAATTTCCCGTGTATTCTTTTCCGTTATAAAACCAGCAATAGTTGTATCTTTGCCCATAACTCCTCCAATAACAACCGGTAAATTTCTTTCCGTCCTCATAATATGCATCCATTAACCATCCTTTGTCATCAAAGGAATAAGGCGTTAAACTCAATATGTCACTACCGGTTTGGATTTCCTGGTTACCCGTTCTTAACCATCCGTCACTTCCGAAGTATGACTTATGTTTCTCTGAATTTCCATCAGGGTTCCTAGTTCCCTTTCCCATATCCTGCCATCCGGTCCTTAACCACCCGTTATTTCCAAAGTAGCTCCAGTGTTTTGCCACGTTTCCGTCCGGCTCTGAAGTTCCTTTTCCTAATTCTACCCAACCTGTGCGCAGCCATCCGTTATTTCCAAAATAGCTCCAGTGTTTAGCCACATTTCCGTCCGGTTCTGATGTTTCTCTGCCTAGTTGTACCCACCCTGTTCTCAGCCAACCATTACTTCCAAAATAACTCATGTGCTTTGCAGTATTTTCGCCATAAGAATTTTGGGTTCCTTTACCCATAGACTGCCAACCCGTCCTGAGCCAGCCGTTGCCTCCAAAATAACACACATGCTTTGCGTTATTTTCATTATAGGAATTTTGGGTTCCTTTGCCCATGGACTGCCAGCCTGTCCTGATAATACCGTCACTTCCAAAGTAACTGTAGTGTTCTGTCTTCTCACCTTCGGCTTTTCCCATCTTGTGCCAGCCGGTGTAGGCTTTTCCATTCTTATAATACTTATAACCGCCCTTTTCCTTTACCCAGCCGTTCTTAGCTTTAACGCTGTTGCTATTATCTGTTTTTCCGGTACTGTTGTAATTGTAGCTGCTTTTTTCTTTATTGGAATTACTAATACCGGTGTTATTATTAGCTGACTCTTTTACAGAAGTATTCTTTTCAGAACTGATATCTTCAGTTTTTTTCTCTGTTTCTGAAGAATCTGCAGGGGTATTTCCCTCACTATTATCCGTGACAGGATTATTCTGTGAAGCTTCAGCAGATACACTTTCAGAGGACCCGTTTGACTCATCACCCGGGTTTGAAATTTCCATATTTACGATGTCATCTGCATCCATTTCTGCAGATTTGTTCCCGGCATCATCCTGTGCATAAATGTTTTGTACTGCAATACCGGAAAATAAACTACCTGCACCCATAAGACCTGTAAGTCCCAAGGCCGTTATCGTTACTTTTACTTTTTTCAACATATACTTTCTCCTTATATAAATTAAAAACAAAAAATAATTCTTCAAATGATAAAATATATCATACACACATCATAGGATCAAATCCTTTTCCTTTACTGATTATTATCAGGCTCTCAATGTATATCTTATCTGTTTTTTTATGCTCTTTATTCAAAATATTTAAATATGCAACAACTATGCATTAGGGATTACAATTATGGCATGGTGTATATCCTTGAGAAATAATTTGATCCCTGTTACCATAATAATCCTGTTTATTTTTTTCACTCATTCTGTTTACTGAAGCACAAGTACTTATATGAAATATTTTAGAATTTTTATTTAAAACATAATGGTATGTTGCTGTATCAGTATTCTTTGTAGGAGTGGTATTAACTTTCTCAATAAGCCATCCGTTACCATCTGCATTATAAGTTTTATTGTTTACATTTACCTGCGTATTGACTCTTAGCCATCCATTATCTCCGAAATAACTCAAATGTTTAGGACTGTTACCATCAGGATTTGATGTACCCCGTCCCATACTTTGTAAACCTTTACGCATCCACCCGTTGTCACCGAAAAAGCTCCAATGTTTAGTCGAATCTCCATCCGGTTCCGAGGTGCCTTTCCCAAACTGTACCCAGCCTGTTCTCAACCAACCATTGGCTCCAAAATAACTCCAGTGCTTTGCTGAGTTTCCATCCGGATCTGAAGTTCCTTTTCCAAACTGTACCCAGCCTGTTCTCAGCCATCCGTTACTTCCGAAGTAGCTCCAATGCCTTGTTGAATTGCCGTCCGACTCTTTAGTTCCTTTTCCAAACTCTATCCAGCCCGTCCTCAGCCAGCCGTCTTTTCCAAAATAACACATGTGTTTAGCAGTATTCTCATCGTAAGAATTCCCGGTACCTTTCCCCATGGACTGCCAACCCGTCCTTACAATACCATCACTTCCGAAGTAACTGTAGTGTTCCGTCTTCTCACCCTCAGCTTTGCCCATCTTATGCCAGCCGGTATAAGCCCTGCCGTTCTTGTAATACTTATAACCGCCGCTTTCCTTCACCCAGCCGTTCTTTGCCTTTACGGCTTTAGTATCCTTAGTGGCACGTGTGCCTGAAAACTCTTTTGTATTATCATTATTTTGATCATCTGATCCTATTGTATTCTCTTTGAATGAAACTTCCGAGCTTTCAGTTTCTGCTTCATTTTCAATAGCGGTACTATTATTTCCCGTACTATCCGAAGGTGTATTTTCCTCTGTTACGGGATTACTTTGTAATGTGTATGCAGAAGTATCTGAATAAGAATCCTGAGTTTCATTTATCTGACCGGAGATTTCTGTATTTACGGAATACTCAGTATTTTCATTTACCGATTCAACTGCTGCACCTTCCTGTGCACAGACATTTTGTGCAGCTATCCCTGAAAACAGACTCCCGGCTCCTATAACGCCGGTAATACCCCATGCAGCTATCCTTAACTTTACTTTCTTTAACATATCGCTTTCTCCTTTTATCTTTACAGGATTGATCAGTCTTTCAACGTATATATTATCCGTTTTTTTTGTGTGTCAATATATCATGTTCAATCATTATCCAGATTGTCTCTTTCCCGTTAAGTCTTTGTATATCTTAATTAAAATTTTTCACTTTTCACTTCAGCAATTAAAACCTCCCTCAGACCTCATGCAACAGCATATCAGCTGACACGGCTGCTGCCGTTATCAGTACTTTCCTGTATCTGTCGATACTCTGTGTAAATGCAACTACATATTTATCAGCCGTTGTAAATATCTCTCTTGCGATATTGTTATAGTTCTTGCTTATGGTTCCTATCTCAGACTCATCCGGATCCATTATCTTAAAATTCAGGCCTAACAGCTTTCCGTTCATTATTCCGATGATATTGTCATTTGAGTCAAAGATTTGAAAGATGACAGCTTTGAAACTTCGTTTTGGCGCCACCTTTCCTAAGTAGTTACCGGAAGCATCATTTACAAGCACCGTATACCCCGCCATACCTATACGCCCCTGTCGCTCCAGCGACACCAGCACATTACCCTGTGCATCTAAGATTTTCAGATTAAACTTTTGAAACTGCTTGGCGCTTCTTCCAAGCAGCACCCGTGCAGCCTTTGCACCTCCGCTTATCTCCTGCTCCACTGCCCCCACAAGCTCACCATTCAGATTGTGGATCAAATAAGCATTTGCCATTTTAAATGGTTTTATCTTTTCATCAATTATGTATTCGTTCAGATCGAAGAAACTGGTTCCGGCAACACCACTGCTTTCATAGTTATTTATATTTTCCTGAAACGCTTCAGCATTGTTTTCACATACCGGTTCCGGCTCTTGGGCGCTGTCTGCAACAGAAGCAACATGTTCTGCCCTGTCTACCTCTCCGGTATCATTTTTCTTATTATCAAAAACAGTTTCAGAAGAAGTTAAGGGCGGCACATCATCCGGCATTTTAGGAATCTCCACCTTAAACTCTTCCTTTGCGAGCCTTATAGTATCACCATCCTTTAAAAGTATCCTTCCCTGTATTCCCGGGATGAGCTTAGTGCCGTTTACAAAAGTATGGTTTGAGGAATCCATATCCTCTGCAAAAAGCCTGTCATCTTCCCTAATAAACTGTAGGTGCCGTCTGCTTACAGCCGGAACATCCACACAATAATCTGCATTATCGCGGGAGCGGCCTATTACAAATACGGCATCCTTTATCCGGATTTTCTCACCCGTGGACAACCTGACAAGCGTGGGATATGCCGGCTCAAGCAGCACTTTCCTTTCACATTCATCCTCGCTTTGCACCACACCACTCTGCATTGTGCCGTCACATGCATAACCGCATTTTGTACAAAACTTATTCTGTATGTTGAGCCGCTCTCCGCAATGCTCACAAAACTTAAAGCCCTCGTTCATATGTTGCTCATCTCCTGCTTTTAAAAAATTTACACCATGATCTACAGCTCTCTGAAGCAGCAAAATCTGTTACTGCCTTTGCAACAGCCTCCGGGTCACTGCTGAAAAGACCTGCCGTTTATCGCATTGGCACTTAATTCACTTACCACATCGGCTACCGGCACAAAATCCACATTAAAGCCCAGATCAGAGAGATATGCTCCCACCATTTCCACGGTTTGGTAAATGTCATCTCAATCGGCATACATTTATTCCGCGCATTTCAGATGTGGTACTTTTTCTTAAAAATCATAATTCTACAAAAAAACGGAATCATATATACACCCGGTAACATTTCCCTACAGACAAAGAGGATTATTGCTAACCTTATAGTGTATATATTATCCGTTTTTTTTTGTGTGTCAATATATTTTCTTACTTCTGCCATCCCCTGGCATCAAAGACATAGACTTTTCCGTCTATAGTCTGCTTACCGGTCCTCAGCCATCCGTTACTGCCGAAGTATGAATTATGTGCAGGATTGTTTCCGTCGGGATTAGATGTGCCCTCGCCGAGAACCTGCCAGTTTGTCCTGAGCCAGCCATTCGGTCCGAAATATGACCAGTGCTTTTTATTATTTCCGTCAGGATTAGAGGTTCCTTTCCCCAGTGCCTGCCAGCCGGTCCTAAGCCACCCGTCCGGTCCGAAATAGCTGAAATGCTCAGGTGTATTGCCATCCGGATTTGCTGATGTGCCCATACGCTGCCAGCCGGTCCTCAGCCAGCCGTTCGGTCCGAAATATGACCAGTGGGCTACAGATTCTCCGTCACTCGCATCCAGTCTGACCCATCCTGTCCTCAGCTTTCCATCCTGTCCGAAGTATGACCAGTGGGGAGTTTTTTCACCATCCGAACCTGTCATCCAGTGCCAGCCTTTATATACCTCTCCCATCCTGTAATAGTACCAGCTGCCGTTCTCTTTTACCCAGCCATCCTTTGCAACAGCTTTAGCAACAGTTACTATTATCTCTGCGATCTTACTGCCGTCCGGGGTCATGGCTTTTATCTTTGTGGTCCCGGACTTTAAGCCGGTTATCACACCATCAACCACTGTGGCAATATCCGGGTTATCACTGCTCCATATGATAGTCTTATCGGTTGCATTAGCCGGCTCAATAAGTGCATTTATCTTTTTGCTGACTCCCTCTTTGATGGTCGCTGCAACTTCATTGATCACTATTTTGGAGACAGGTATTTTTTCTTTTATAACGTTTATGGTACCTATAAGTGTCTTGGTGCCGTCTGCGGCTACCGCAAAAAGCTTTGTAGTACCTTCCTTTACTGCAGTTATGACACCGTTTTTTATCGTAGCTACATTTTCGTTTTCCATGACAAACTGTACTTTTGACTTTGCAAGAGCCACAACAGCTTTAATATCACTTATCGCTTTTTTACCGCCGACCACAATATCATCTATGATCTCACCGGTAAAGTTGCTGTCACCTTTTGTAACGACTACACTGCAGCTATCCATATACTTACCGTCCCTGGTCATGGCAGTGATTACGGCAGTACCTTCACCAACCCCACGCACTATGCCGCCTGTTACTCTGGCAACTGACGGATCGCTGCTGTCCCAGACAACAATCTTATCAATTAAATTTTTGCTGTCCACCTTTGCTACAAGCATATCAAAAGTGCCGCTCTTCATCTCAATAGAGTTTTTGCTCAGGCTCACTACTTCATCAGCCATTACAGTCTGAGACCCTGTGAATGCAACAGGTGCAGCCACAGCTGTTGCCGCCGATGCAGCCACAACTGCCATAGCCGCAAACTTTTCAATCTTTTTTCTTAACTTCATCCTGATTACCTCCGTTTCGTTTAAATAAGCAGTTGTTTAAAAATTCATCCTATAATATATATTTTACACCAAAATACATTACTTGTCATTTATAATATGAGATCAGGACGGCGTAAATTTACTGTAGGAAAATGGGGGAAGACTGGTACCGGTCTTACACTTTGGACATACATATCCCCGTAACCTGATACATATCTTCATCAGATATCACGGCTGCAACCTTGAGATATTTTGAAAAAATGTCACGCAGTTCTTCAGCGCTTAACGCAACATGGGAAACATGCCTGACACCGGAGTGATGCCTGTCAAGATCCAGAGGCCCCATGCTGTGGGCAATGGTAAGCTTTCCACCGTATTTCAGATATCCGGACAGACGGCTTATCATCATCTCTATATCCACAAAATGCGGTGAAGCGTCATATATGACGATACAGTCAAAAAGTCTGTTAAAATCATAATTTTCTGCGTCAGCGCAGATACATACGGCATCCTTAGCTTTTTTTTGCGCTATCTTTATCATTTCGGCCGATATATCTATGGCCGTCAAAGTACCTACTCCTATATCCTTATAATCAGGAAAAAGCACGCCCGTACCGCATGCCACATCCAGCACATCGCAACCCTTGCGCACACCGGCTATATAAAGAATGGAGCGTATCTTATCCGTGCTTCGTATCATGTTTTTATCCCAGTCAGCTGCCCGTTTATCAAAAAACTCTTTAACCTCAAGCTTATTCATCTTTACTCCTTTTTCATTGATCATTTACCTTACAAATATCATAACCGCACACAACGCAGAGCATATGATAAGTGATATATAATCTCTTCTCTGCATGGGAACCTTCTTTTTTCTCCGTCTTTTGTGATTCACCCTGTAGCCTCTTGCCTCCATGGCGGTAGACAACTCATCAGCTCTCTTAAATGCAGATAAAAATATTGGTATCAGCAGCGGAAGCACGGCATAAGCCTTATCCTTCAGGCTCTTACTGTCGAATCTGGCGCCCCTTGCGGTCTGGGCCGTGCGTATCTGATCGGTTTCTTCAAAAAGTGTGGGAATAAACTGGATCGCAACAGATAATATCATAGCGATCTGGTCAACAGGCACTCTGAAGATCCTTAAAGGCGTAAATAGATATTCAAGAGACATGGTAAGGGCAAGCGGCGCCGTGGTCAGCACCAGGATATTCCCGTTTATAAGAAGTACTATGATCCTAATTACTATATTAATGCCCTGTAAAAGTCCGCTCATGGATGGTTTGAAAAATCCGAACTGTATCCATGTATCCTCCTGGCCGTAAAAACACAGGTTCATGGCAAGTACAACAATAAATAAAATAAACAGTCTTTTTACAGAGCCCAGTGACTGGGAAGGAGGAAGCTTTGTCAGAACGATCATCATAACCGTAAATGCGCCTATTGTAATATATTCCGGTATGGTTGAGGCTGTAATAACAGATACAACTATAAGGATAAAACATATAAGCTTTGTCAGTGGCTGCATTTTGTGAAGCACAGAATCGCCGGGATAGTATTGTGATGTAGGTGTATGCTTCAAACTATCACCTCTTTATTTTTTCTTTCAAGGAATCCCAGAAGTTCATCATATCTTGTTATTCCTTCGGGAACATCCATGCCGCGTTTTTTAAGCAAAAGTATAAGTTCATTTACCTGACCGATGCCTATATCATTTTTCCTGAGATCATCTATATCCGAAAAGACTTCCACAACGTTTCCATCAGTAGTTATACGTCCTTCCCTCAGGATGATAACTCTGTCTGCATGCTCTGATATGGCATCGGCATTATGTGAGATCATCATTATGGTAGTGCCTTTTTCGTTTATCTCATCAAGCAGTTTTAGAAACGCCTCACGTCCGTAAGGATCAAGTCCCGCAACAGGTTCATCAAGAATAAGGATCTCCGGACGGGTGGCAAGTATGCCTGCTATGGCTATCCTTCTTTTTTCTCCTCCGGAAAAAACCAATGGGGAGATATTTTTAACTCTCTCATAATCAAACCCCATGGTCTCTATAGCTTCTTTGACCTGAAGATCTTTTTGTTCATTAGAAATATCATGATGCTTAAGACCAAATGCCACATCCTTTTTGACTGTGGTTTCGAAAAGCTGGTACTCGGGGAACTGAAAAACCATACCAATGCTTCGTCTGAGCCTGTTACGGTCATAATCATGGGAATTAATATCCTCTCCGTTAAGATAAATATTACCTGAGTCAGGCGTCAGGAGTCCGTCAGCAAGCTGAACAAGGGTGGATTTACCACATCCTGTTCTTCCCATGATCCCTACAAACTCACCGTCTTTTATCTCCAGACTTATATGATCTATAGCCCTGGTCTCATGAGGTGTGCCTTTTGCATATGTAAATGTGATATCTTCTATCTTCAACGACATAACTGATCAGATAACTCCTCCATGGTAAGTGTTTTATCATCGATCACGACGCCGGCACGTCTTAAATCGTTTGCAAGTCTCACGGCAAATGGCGGAATGATACGGGCTTCTTCAAGAGTTTCAGTATCGGTAAGGATGTCACGCATATCCCCGTCTTTCAAAATCCGTCCGTTTTTCATTATGATCACACGGTCGCAATCCAAAGCTTCATCAATATAATGAGTGATCATAATAACTGTCTTTCCATGCTCTTTATTCAGTCTGAGGGCAAGAGAAAGAATACTTTTACGTCCTGCGGGATCGAGCATGGATGTAGCTTCATCCATAATAAGAATTTCAGGATCAACCGCCAATACGCCGGCTATGGCTATTCGCTGCTTTTGTCCCCCTGAAAGCAGATGCGGCGATTTTTTTTCATATCCGGACATACCGACTGTAGCCAAGGATCTTTTGATGATCTCGTCTGTTTTGTCAGGATCAAAATCATAATTATCAGGTCCGAAGGCTATATCTTCTTCAACAACTGATGAAACAAACTGGTTTTCCGGATTTTGAAAAACCATGCCGCAGGCTTTTCTCACAGACCACAGATCATCCTTTTGCGTTACATCAAAGCCTGCCACTGTCAATTCTCCGCTTTGCAGTCTTATAAGTGCATTTAGATGTCTTGCAAGAGTCGATTTACCGGAACCGTTGTGTCCCAGTATTGCAATAAACTCCCCCCGGCGCACAGAAAAAGTGATGTCATCAAGGGTAAGCCTTTCTTCATCGCTCTCTTCAAAGCAGTGAGTAATATTTTTCGCATCTATTATACTCTGACTTGTGTCCATGAAAGTAAACCCCTGTACAGTATCGTAACCAAATCTTATATGCTTCAGTATAAAGAATAGCATTGCAAAAAAAATCCCCCTCAGGGGATAAAAATAATAAAAAAGCATTGTATCATTCAAGGATAAAAGGGTATAAAAAAATTAAGATCAAGGAGAATATTATGATGGATGAAAAAACAATAAGGAAAGAAGTCATAAAGTTCTGGGATGCAACGGGAGACCATTACGATGAACAGCCCTTCCACGGTGTAATGAGTAAAGAGGAAGAAACGGAATGGATGAGTTTTTTTAAAAATATCATTCCTCCCGGTTCCGAAAAGATACTTGAGGTAGGCGGGGGCACCGGATTTGTAGCTCTGAGACTTGCAAGCCTCGGATATCATGTTAAATGCTCTGACATATCAAACGGCATGATAGCCCGGGCAAAAAGAAAAGCAAAGGAACAGGGTCTGGAAGATCTCACTGAATTTTATATATGTGACGCACAGGATACTGGAGAAGCTGATAACAGCTTTGATGTGGTCATTAACCGTCAGATGATGTGGATGCTCCCGAACCCTGAAAAAGCGCTTGCTGACTGGATCAGAGTCGTTAAGCCGGGAGGGAAGGTTATTATAATAGCCGGAGACGGAAGTAAAAGCGATGATGATGAAGACGATAAAAAAGAAACCGGAAAATCCTCCAACATGTCAGGACAGAAGACGGGCATGATGTCAAAAAAAGACAAGATGGATGAAGAAAGTAATGAAGCCCCCCAATGGTTTTCAGATGAACTCCTGAACAGCCTGCCTATGGTCAGAGGAGATAAAACACCTGAAGAATTTATGAAAAGAGATGATGCCGTGCTGGAGGTGATAACCCTGGATGACATACAGGAAGCAGAGGATAAAGCTTTGGAGAAAATGACAGGAGAAAAAAGAAAAAGAAGTCCGCGAAAGGTATATATACTGACAAAAGAGAAATAAAAAAGCTGATCTCCTCACATCACATGAGGAAGGATCAGCTTTTAAGAAGTTTTTATCTGGAATCCGTATTTTTATTTGCCCTAAGATTAAGTCCGGAGTCTGAAATTGTACCGGCTGTGGAACTGCCGGGCAATTTTTTTGCTGACTTATATCGTTTCGGTATCAGTCTGGCGTTCATAAGCGCAAACACGATGCTTGGTATTATTAT
>CACZTF010000299.1 GCA_902784025.1 uncultured Lachnospiraceae bacterium | reverse complement strand
TGCACAGGCAGTACAGGAGACTATAAAGGCAGCAGGAAAAGATCTTTCCGAGATCGTTATCATGGCTTCCCATAAGCACAGACTTGAGACCAGAAGAAAGATCGGAAGAAGGGGGCTTCTTCTCCACGATATCATAAATGATAAAAACGCAACAGAAGAAGAAAAAGCAGATGCAAGAAAGCAAATCGATGAGATAGACCAAAGCATCATCGAGGATTCCCTTGAGCAGATCAAGGAACTTACAGAAGGTTCCGACAGAGAACTTGAGAGTATAGAGGTGGTTTACTATCTCGGAGCCTGTGATAATATTTATGAGAAAACTCAGGAATATTATGATGATTATAAGAAAAGACAGGCGTTGAACAATTAATTTCAGATATATATACGGATTTTTATTATGGAAGATTGGATAGATCACGACGAGACACTGTTTGAGAACAAATTCGAATATACGACGGCTCTCCTGAAAGAGCTTTATAAGGGTATGCTTAAGTGGGATAAGCGCCGCCGTATGAATATGATCTTTATATATGTGCTGCTCGGAATAAATATTGCGATGACTATAGTGTTCATCATCATAGGAAATTACGACCTTTTTAAGCTGTTGCTCATTTCTTTGGGTCTTTTGGCAGCGGTCGTGATCTTCAGAGCACTTGAGCCGGTCATTTTATCAAGATCGGTCATGAAAAGTTATCAAAAACGGTACAATGAGCCTATGGATGTATATACCACATTCGACGAGGACTACATGACCACACATGATGTCAGTCTGGGAGCCACAGCCCAGAGGGCACTGACCTATGACAGGATAACAAGTGTTCATGAGTCTGAAAACTTTATAGTGCTCAGGCTTGATAAAAGACAGGTAATGTCCATATTGAAAACAGGCTTTATCAAAGGTGATCTTGAGGATTTCAGAGTCTTTATAATGAGAAAGATACATGAAGCCGAAGAGGGATACGAGGACGTGGATGTTGACACGAGCGATGTGGAAGAAGACAGGGACGGCGAGCCGGTATATACAGCGCCTCAGGATGTAGCGGACGTATATCCTGAAGAGGGTGCAGCCGGAGACTCTTCGACAGGCGCAGAGATCCCGACGGATAACCTTTCCGGTGAAAATGCTGATCCGCAGCATATAGCAGGGGCGTCAGAGGATGCAGCAGCCGGTACATTTGCACAGGAAAGCACAGCGGCGCAGGATGTTATGCAGGACATCGACGGAGCAAAGGATACATTTACACAGGAGACAGCTGACAGTACAGCATCTGAGGAATCTTCCGACGCTGACTATGCAGAGGAGGAAGCGGATCCTTATAAGGCTATGGACGCTTTCAGAAAAAAAGATCAGGGATGATATGTACAAAAGGCGCTTTAACAGACCCGGCGTACGGGGGTTGTATTCAGAGAGAAGACCAGGGATAAGGGGATGAAAAAAAAGACAGGAATATATATCCATATCCCGTTTTGTAAAAGTAAATGTGTTTACTGTGATTTTCTGTCGGCAAGGCCTGAAGATGAAGACCAGATAAAAAGATATATAAGCTCTCTTGTAGAGGAGATCCGTGAAAAAGCGGAAAGGATCCCGGCAGCTTTAAAGACCGTGGATTCCGTTTTTTTCGGGGGCGGAACCCCGACTCTCCTTGATGCAGGGGAGCTTATTTTTATTCTGGAAGAGCTGAAAAAGGGGTTTTACATAACAGAGGATGCGGAGATAACTATAGAGTGCAATCCCGGAATGTCAGGGATGAGGCATTGTCCGGAAAGTGAAGCGGCAGAAAAGCCTGAAGGCAATACGAAAAGGGCACAACAGGAATACTTTGAAAAGATCAGGGCAGCAGGGGTAAACCGTATCAGCTTCGGATTGCAGTCAGCATTGGACAGTGAGCTGAAAGTACTGGGGAGGATACACAGATTTCAGGATCTTAAGGACACATTTGCAGCAGCAAGGGTGGCCGGCTTTAATAACATAAATACAGATATCATCAGCGCCATACCGGGACAGACCGTTGAAAGCTTCCGGGAGACTTTAAAACGTGTGACTGAGTTTGAGCCTGAACATATTTCCTGCTACAGTCTCATACTGGAAGAGGGAACCAGGCTTTTTGAGCATTTGGAGGAGTTTCCGCCCCTGCCGGATGAGGATGCGGAGAGGGAGATGTATCACTTGGCAAGGGAGGTTCTGAAGGAAAAGGGGTATGAGCAGTATGAGATCTCCAATTTCTGCAGGAGAGTGACAAAACCGGAAGAAAGCGGTCTGTATGGAAGTCCTAAAGCCGGAAACGATAATCCCTATGGCAATAATACCGGTTGTCATCATAGGGTAGGAGACGGGGAAAACAGGAAACAAGGCTTCGTGCAGGAAAGCAATGTAGATTACAGGTGCCGGCATAATCTGGGTTACTGGGACAGGGCGGTGTATTTCGGCTTCGGAGCGGGGGCGGCAGGCTTTGACGGGAAGGTGAGGTATAAGAATATTTCGGATACGGAGGAGTATATAAAAAAAGCCGGATCTAAAGAGGATATTTCCCAAAGAGAGGTTTTGACAAGGGAAGATGCCATGGCTGAATTTATGTTTCTGGGGTTGCGAAAGACCGATGGCGTATCGGAAAAGGATTTTTATGACAGCTTCGGGGTGACCATGGAATCGGTCTATGGTGATATTTTGAAAGAGCAGGTAAAACAGGGGCTGGTTGAAAAGACAACAGGGGGATACGCATTAACCGGGAAGGGCACAGATGTTAGCAATTCAGTTATGGCGGAGTATTTATTATAGCAAAAATGTGAAAAACCGCTCCAAAAAAGCCCGGGAAAATGTGTAAAAGACGACAGAAAAGAACGTATTTTTTGTTCTTGCATTTGAGATATATAAATGATATACTATGCATACGAAACGATAAGCATTCAATCGCATACGAAAAACCCCGAAGCCTTCATCTTCGGGGTTTTTCTGTTCCTACTTTTTCAAGGAAGGCTTAAACCTTGGGGCTTACTGCCTTATAATGATCATCTGTCAAGCCACTTGCAAATATAATAAGCTATTATACTTGCCACAACAGATATTATCATTGAAACGATAGCATTCATCGCATCACCTCCCTTCACTACCGTTTATGGGAGAGGCAGTGAAAGGATTATAACAAACATTTGTTCGCGACACAATAAGTAAATTATACTTTTATCGGATTCTGTCACATTTACATCTTTGAAAGAAAATTCTGTATGTGGTAGTATCCGATAATACTGTTAATAAAAAGGTTTAAGACTGTATTATTAATGAAAAAAAAGAGAAATTGAATTAGAAAAGAAATAAATATAATAACCCATAGGAGGCGAAAATGATAAGATTACTTGAAGGAACGGGGGACATTTACTATATCGGTGCGGATGACAGGGATATGAGGCTGTTTGAGAATCAGTACCATACGCCGGAGGGGATCTCGTACAATTCATATCTGATCAGGGACGAGAAATGTATAGTCATGGATACGGCGGACGAGAGGGTCAGGGATGAGTGGTTTACAAACCTGGAAGAGGCGCTTGACGGGCGCAGTCCCGATTATCTGGTGGTATCCCATATGGAGCCTGATCATTCCGCATGTGTAAAAACATTTACAGAGAAATATCCTGAGGCTAAGCTTATCGTGAATGCCAAGACCCTTGTTTTCCTTAAGCAGTTTTTTGATGAGGACTTTACCGACAGGTCCGAAGTGGTAAAAGAAGGGGATGTTTTTGATACGGGAAGTCATAAGCTGAAGTTCATTATGGCGC
>CACZTF010000298.1 GCA_902784025.1 uncultured Lachnospiraceae bacterium | reverse complement strand
TTATTTATATCCTGCTGCAAAAGTGGTTCCCCGCCGGTTATAGTAACATTTGCCAAGCCTGTGGATCTTATGTAACCGGCTATCTCTTCCGGGGACATTTCTTCGCAGTGGCAGTCTTTTTTATTGGCCCAGGCAGTGTCGCAGTAAGTGCAGGAAAGATTGCAGCCCTGAAATCTTATAAATACTGCCAGCTCACCGGCATGAGTACCTTCTCCGTTTATACTGATAAACTTTTCTGCTACCTGCATTATATCCTCTCTTCGAAATTGTTCTTCACGCTGTCATCCCCCGGTGTACACAAAGCACTTTCTGTATGATCCCTGATCACCATGCAGCCGGTCATCATCCGGAACATATGTCCTTGGATCATAATGACCATATGCGCTGCACAGTACCATCACCCGGTGTACATAGCACAGTTTCCCGGCGTTTCATATACCTCTGTCATATACATTTCAAACCCTTGCTCTTTAAGAGTTTCATATATGTACCTTGCCAGGTTTTCTGCTGTGGGGCGAAAAGGCATCTCTACCAAACGAAAATTTTCTTTTTTCAGAGCTTCAAGGGTTTCTGTCAAAAGAGAACCCTGCTCGATCATAAAACAATGGTCGAGTGTATTGCATAATTCTTTCAATGCCGATTTTATATCACTGAAATCCTCTACCATACCTTTTTTCTGTCCCTCCCGGATCAGACTTTCTGACTTTATATGAACCACCACCCTCCACCGGTGGCCGTGGATGTTACTGCATTTGCCATTATAATCTTTTAGAAAATGCGCAGAATCAAATGCCACTTCTGTTTTTAAATAATACATACGGATATCCTTTTCCCGATCAAACATCAGTTTTGTAAAAAATTAAAAAGCCCGGTAAAACCGGGCGTGCACAACAAATACAAGGACAAGGGATGATCCATCCCTGCCCCGTTTTTCTCAATCTTATTGTACAGCCCTAGTTTTGTTTTACGACAGGATGGTGCAAACGAACTGTCGGTCAAAATTGTGATCTGCCTTTAGAGCAGAACGCATGCATGCCAGTTTAATAAAAAAAATATTAAAAGTCAAGCGTGCAGGCAAAAGTGCATATCATATTTTTGCATTAAAAACAAAAAAAAGAAGCAGCCTTGCTTCTGACAAGGATGCCGTCCATAGGGGTTTCCAGTATTATCGATAATACGGCCAGACTTTCCAAAGAAGGAAGGCACTGACCGCTCAACCACTTGTAAACTGCCTGGGGCTGCTCAAATCCGCAAGCCTCCTGAAGGTCTTTAACTTTAAGATTTCTTTTTTCCATTAGTTCCTTGATGCGTTTTCCGGTTTCTTCTTGTAAAATAGTAATATAAACAGGACTCATATGAAACCTCCGCTAAGAAAGCAAGGCGCCTGAAGAGGCGCATAAAAAGAAACTGAAGAATTTGAAGGTTTGTAGTAATTTTAAATTATATCAAATAGCAATTGTTTTGTCAATCATTAAAAAGATTGTTTTAATAAAATTTTCAGTCGGCAGATACGATCTAAGCTTTGCAATATCAACTCCGGTTTTGAAAAATTTGTGAATTAATGTTTTTTTTTACTATTACATGTTAAAATGTTATTAGTGGCATCTTGTTTTAATATTTTCAGGTTATATATAAGGAGGGGTTTTTTATGAGATGCACAAAATGCGGGCATAAGATGCGTATCGGTGACGAATTCTGTTCAAAATGCGGTACTCCCATCGAACCGGATATCATTTACGAAAAGAATGATCCCAAAGAAGGACACACCAAAAAGTACCGGGGCCTTCACGATGATGACTTACGTCAGAACACTCGTGATGACGGGCGTTTCCGTAGTAATGATGATCAGTATAATAACAATTATTATGACCATTATAATGATGATGGCCCAGACAACGGTTTTGGAGCCTATGATGAGTTCAGCAGCGGATCCGGATATGATAAGTATGACCGGTATGACAAATACGATCAGGCATATGGTGACCGTACTGAAGAAAACAAACATGATATAACCGGTGAGGTCGATCTTCAGTTTGAGGATTCCACTGCAAAAAAGGCTTCCAAGTGGACATCAAAAGGTGTTTTGGCGGCAGTTGGTATCGCCGCGGCTTTTGTCATAGCCATAATCGCGATAAATGTCCAGAACGCATTTAAGCCAAACGATGATGCAGAGCTTCGAGAAGCTCAGGAAACCGAGGAAACAACAACCGTTACAGAAACAACAGAGACCGAAGCCTCAGATGATACTTCCGGCGGTTCCAAATGGAAGAATCCTTTCGGATCTCTTTACCGTTCCGGAGATGACAACAGCGGCTCTTCAGATAATTCCGGAAACAGCGGTTATTCCGGAAATGGTAATGATTCCGGAAGCAGCAATGGTTCTGATTCCTACAGCTACGAAGATGATAACTATAACTACGGCAGACAGCATGGTCAGCAGGAGGACAGTTACAACCCGGGAAATAACGGAGATTACGGTTCTTCGTCAGATAACAGCGAATCATATACGGATATTTACGGTGATGATACCTATTCTGACAACTATTACGATCATGGCTACGAAAACACAGATCCCGGTGTTATAGAGTTTTTTGAAGATGTTGGTGGAAAGATAATAGACTCTGCCGGCGACTACGGCGGAAAGATTGATGAATCCATTAATAAGTTATGGGACATGAGTTCCGGAAATTACGGTTGGTAATACTATAAGATGATATAGTATACACTTTATCGAAAAAAATCCCGAATGTATGCAAGCTTACATTCGGGATTTTTATTATTGCATTATTAAAATATCATTGTCCTGTCAAAATATCTGTTCTGCAGAGCTGACTGCAGACAAGGCTTTAGTTTCCTCCTTCCCCTGTATCCGAATATTTTCTGGAATAATTATAAAACCTTGTCTGCTCAGGCAGCCACGCAAGCTTGATAACATCTAAAGGACCTTTTCTCTGCTTGGCTACATTTATCTCAGCCACATTTCTCTCATCTGTGTCTTTATTGTAATACTCATCGCGGTATATAAACATGATAACATCAGCATCCTGCTCTATAGCTCCGGACTCTCTAAGATCAGACATTACCGGTCTGTGATCCGTCCTGGCATCCGGCGCACGGGAAAGCTGTGAAAGTGCTACGACCGGCACATCCAGTTCCCGCGCCAGGGATTTCAGGCCACCGGATATCTTGGAAAGTTCCAGAGTCCTGGATTCTGTTTTTCCTGTATAATTCATCAACTGAAGATAATCGATGATCACAAGACCTATGTTTTTCTCGAGCTTATATTTCCTGCACCTGCTTCTGAGTTCAGCTACACTTATACCCGGTGTATCATCGATTATTATACCTGATTGGGAAAGAACATCCATAGCATCTACAAGTCTTTCCCAGTCTCCCGCATCCAGATCCCCTTTTCTCAGCTTGTCTGCCGGAACCATGGACTCCATGGAAAGAAATCTGTTAGCCAGCTGTACATCAGACATCTCCAGTGAAAAGACAGCCACGGATATACCGGCCTTAACAGCTGCGTGTTCAGCTATGTTCAGAACAAACGCCGTCTTTCCCATGGAAGGTCTTGCACCAATAAGAATAAGATCCGAAGGCTGCAGGCCGCCAAGGCAGTCATCAAGTTCTGCAAAACCCGTAGGTACTCCTGACAGCGCACCTTTATTCTTATAAGCTTCATTGATCATATCCAGGGATTTATACAAAACTTCTTTTATAGAAGAAGCTTCTTTTCCGCCTCCGGATTTTACCAGATTAAAGATCTTTTCTTCTGTTTCTTCCAGTATCTCCTTAGTATCCTTTTCCCCGGCATAACAATCTGACGCTATCCTCTCATTTACCTTTATGATCCTGCGAAGGAGTGATTTCTCCCTGACTATATTCGCATAGTGCCTGATATGTGCAGATGTTCCCGCAGACACCTGCAGATCACGAAGAAAATCAAAGGACACTATGGTGTCCGGAACATTCTTTTTTTTAAGTTCATTACTCAGAGTCAGGGCGTCTACAGCCTGCCCATCGTCACACATCCGGGAAATGGTATCAAATATCACACCGTAAGTATCAAGATAAAAATCATCTTTTGTTATGATACTGCTTATTTCAGAGATAGATGACGAATCCACCATAAGTGAGCCTATAACACTTTTTTCAGCCTCTGGGTTTTGAGGCATGGTCCTTACCTGAATCCCTTCTTCCATCAATATCAGCCCTTTTCTTCAACGATAACCTTAAGTGTTGCCGTAACCTCTCTGTGGAGTTTTACGGGAATGGGATAGAATCCCACAGTCTTTATGGTCTCATCCAGCTTCAGTTTCTTTTTATCGATCTCTATGCCCGTCTGCTTCTTCAGTTCGTCTGCGATCTCTTTGGACGAAACTGCACCGAAAAGCTTTCCGTTCCCGCCTACCTTAACAGGTATATGAAGCGTTACCCCGGAGAGTTTTACAGCTTCTTCTTTGGCCTCTTCCAGTTCCTCTTCTGCGATGCGCGCAGCCTTGGCCTGTGAATCCTTAAGCTCTGACAGGTTTCCGGCTGAAGCCTCCTTGCCAAGACCTTTCTTTATCAAGAAATTTCTGGCATAGCCGTCACTCACCTCGACCACTTCACCCTTTTTCCCCAGCTTTTTTACATCTTCTGATAGTATAATCTTCATGATCAGATTTCTCCTTTTTCAAGCATCTCTTTCAATATGCTCTTTAATCTCTCAACTACCTCTTCCAAATCTGCATCCTTTACCTGGGCTCCCGCAGTGGTCAGATGGCCTCCGCCTCCCAGTTTCTCCATGATGATCTGTACATTCACCTCATCTATGGATCTTGCGGATATCTTTATAATATCTCCCAGATCCGTAAGGGCAAAGGATGCCTTTACACCGGCGATATCCAGCAGCTCATTGGCCGCTTTGGCCGCACCTTCTATGGGATTGCCTCCTGAATCGTCGATGTATTTTGTTATGGCAAAATTGTCCATAAATATCTCGGCACGGCCTACACAATTTGCAACACAGCGGTATTCATCCATGTCCGTGCGCAGAAGCTTTCTCACCCTTGCCACATCGGCACCGTTCCTTCTTAAGAATGCCGCTGCTTCAAATGTTCTGGGACCTGCCTTTGTATTAAACTGATCGGTATCTATCACTATGCCGGCGTATAAAGCATCAGCTTCAAAGCCCTTAAGCTTTATATCCATACTTCCGAACTGCATCATCTCCGTGACCATCTCACTTGCAGAAGATGCAGTGGTATCCACATGGGTAAGCACCACATTCTTTATGGGATTTTCATTTACCCTGTGATGATCGAATACCACACGGGTGTTTACCATGTCAAGTATTTCCGGACACTCCGTCATTTCAGGACGGTTCACATCCGTTACGATCACTGCTGTATCATCATCAGCCTTGCTTATCGCCATATTTGACTTGATGATCTTACCTTTGTACTCATCCCGGCTCAAAAACCTGTCGTAAAAAGGCTTTACGCTCGGACTTATATCATTTAAAACAACATAGGCTTCCGTCCCCAGATGCCTTGCAAAGCAATACATACCCAGGGCAGAACCGAAAGAGTCTATATCTGCATATTTGTGCCCCATGATGATCACACGTTCCTTTGATTCTATGACCTTTCTTAATGCATGGGCTTTTACGCGGGCTTTTACACGGGTATTGCTCTCCATATGCTGGCTTTTACCGCCGTAATATGAAACCTCATTTCCTTCACGGAGCACCACCTGGTCACCACCGCGTCCCAACGCAAGCTCTAAAGAGCCTTTTGAAACCTCATAACACCGTCCGTAATCATTATCTCCCGTTCCGATCCCTATACTGAGGGTTACATTATTTTCATTTCCCACATCTATTTCCTTTACTTTTTCCAGTAAGGAAAAACGATCCTCAGTAAAATGATCAAGATCCTCGCGCCTGAATACCGACAGGTACCTGTCCTTTTCCAGCTTTTTTATAAAAGCCCCGTTTCCCTTGAAGTAATCCCTTATCTTCCTGTCAATGATACCTGTCACATACGACTGGGAAAAGTCATCTACCGTATCCAGCACATCCTCGTAATTATCAATATCTATGAGGGCCACCGCAAAACTGTCATTATACAGCTTCTTACGCATTAACTCCTCACCTGTTTCATCAAACAGATAGACTCCGTAAAATATGATCCCTCCTTCGGAAACAACCTTTCTTACTTCAGCCCTGATCTTTTTTATCTGTCCGTCTGTCTCATGGTCAAAGGAAAAAACCGCAGCTCCGTCTTCTGCGGGAAAATTATCGGGTCTTATCTGCGGGAATATACCTGCTATATTTTTTCTGTAAACCTCCGATTCATCAGTCATTTCATCAAGGAGCCTGTTCATCCACATTATACGCCCCTTTTTATCCAGTACCCCATAGGGTATGTTCATTTCGTATAGTAATTTGTTCTGGGTCGCCGAATAACCGGAAGAAAACTTTATGGCAGCCCTTAATATACCTTTTCTCAAAGCAGTGATAATGTACAAAAACAAGATAGTGTAAAGACCGAATCCTATAAGGAGTATCCACCAAAAATCCCTTCGGTACAAAAAGAACAGCACTACCAGCACACCGAATCCTATTTCGGTCACTATGGCCCAGGTTACAGCCTGCTTCAGTTTTCCTGTGAGCTTATGTTTTTTTGCTTCCTGAAACTGTTCCATTCTTCCTTTCCTTGAAAAAGAGACAACACACCGGCATCTGCTTCGCCGGAAATCTGTATACTTGCTTTTTTAAGACATCGTGTAATTATACCATATTTTTCAGACTGTCAGAAACTGTTCTTACCCATTTCGTACAAATTGTATCAAACACTTTCTTTGTGTATCCCGTTTTTCTTTTTCATCATTTCTGTTTTCCGCAAAGACTTACAAAACGCACTCCCGAAAATCCCGCCGGAAGTATTACGGTATCATCCTCCGCAATTATCTCATCTGTCTTTGCCTCTGTATGGTCTGCATTACTGACAAATATAGTATCTCTTTCCTTTTTGCAGTATCCTTCCTGTCCGGCCGTTGTGATGTTATCGTCTTTTTGTTGTATCTCTTCTGTATTCTCTTTTCTGTCAGCTGCCTCTTCCTGTATCTTCAGTTTTTCCTGCTCTTTTTTGTTCCCTGATCCTTCATGATCATTCCCTGTCTGATCAGTCCGGCCATGCTCATATCCTTCCCCGCCTGAAGATTCCTCCTTTTTTGCGTGCATAAGATAGTATCTGTCCATCTCCTGCTTATCCTCATCGATAAGGGTACCTTTTCCGAAGAAACCTGCCCTGGTCTCCATATGATGGCGGAACTCATGGCGCAAAGTGTCACGTATTTTCATACGCAAGGTTTCTTCGTCCGCAAATGGCATTGTTTTGGAAAAAGAACCGTAATATATCACGATCTGCTTACCCATTGTCGGCGAACTGGAATATGTTCCCATAATGTACAGATCATCTGCCATTCTTTTCGGATGGAGATTCACCTTTTCGTCTACTACGACGCCTCCGTTCAATTCCTCAAACACGTAAGCTGGAAGCAGTTTCAGTTCCTCTTCCACGATCTCATTAAAACGCTCGATAGGGATCATAAGCAACTCTCTAACAATCTGACTATATCGCTTTCACTCATAGGTAACGGATCGTTCCTGAAAAACTCACCCCTGCCGGCATATGCTTTTGCAGCTATCTCCTCAAGATCCCCGGAGCTTACGCCATAGTCCCCAAGTCTCAGCTCATCGAGACCCGCAGCCTCTTTCAGGTCATCAAGCCCCGCAAGAAACTCTGACGGCTCTAAAGGAGCCCTTCCTATGGACATGGACATTTCGTTAAAAACTGCATCACTGCAGTTTCTGTCGATAAAATATCTGAAATATCCGGTACAGCATATGGCAAGGACTGAACCATGGGGAATGTTCCTGAATGTCCCTGTGACCGCATTTGCAATAGCATCAAGTCCCGAAGCACTATCAAGCTGTCTGGAAAGACCACTCATGGTACATGCAAAAGCTATCTTTTCCCTGGCATCCATATCGGCGCCGTCCTCAATGGCTGCATTTACAAACTGGGCTATATTCCCCAGTGTTGCTATATGCATCATCTGCGCCGGTGCCGTCCTGTTTTTTGACAGGTAACCTTCAAGCCCCTGTAACAGTGCGGTAAATGCGCCAAACGCCGTTTCGTCATAAGGCAGGGTAACGTGTAACTCAGGATCAACAACCGCCAGAAACGGCGCATCCCCCTTAAACTCTCCTTTTACTCCGTTCTCCTCATTTATGATATATGCGGATCTGCTAACTTCCGCGCCTGTTCCGGCAGTAGTGGGTATCTTCATCACCGGAAGTCCCTTTTTCTCTCTTTTTAGCGGCTTATTGTCTCCGGTAAAAAAATAACCCCATATATCACCTTCTTCATACATTAGTCCTGCCATAACCTCTGAGGCATCCATAACAGATCCTCCGCCAAGACCTATCACAAAATCAGCCCCTTTTTCACGCAGCATATCAAGGCCTCTGCCGATCTGTGAAATATCGGGATTTGCAGTTATGCCTTCAAATACAGTAACCTCTGTGTCTGCTGATTCCAGAATATGTACAACATCTTTTATCACTCCTGCAGACTTAAGGGAATTTCCGGAAGAAGTCACCAAAAAAGCCCTGCTTCCCGGAAAAAGTCCCTTTATCTCAGGTTTGCGCATATCCTTTACAGCACCCGATCCGCATACTATCCTGGTGGGAATATCCCAATAAAAACCTTTCGCTGACATTTTTTACCTCTTTTTAATCTTTCTGAAATTATTTATATGTACCCTTGGGCTGTCCGGTAAAAGTGGTCTTTCCTGACCGCAACAGATCTCTTCAAAATTAAACTGCCGTAGTGACTTTAGCTGTTCTGCCGGTGTAGAAATCTTTTTATTTTCACGGCATCTTTCTTGCCCATATCGTAAAGCTTTATCAGACCGTCGGTATTGCTGCTTTTAAGTGTACCCAGCCCCTCTATGCTCTCCGGTGCTATTATAATGAGTTTTCCTTCCTTCTCAAGCTTAATGGCTCCTTTTAACTGGTTGTTGTACAGGGAAGCCCTTTGCGCCAGTCTTTTTGCCGATTCCGGATATTTGTGCCTTATGAGCAGAGACAGACGCTTATCATTCTTTGTAGTCCGGAGAAAATCCCTGGGTCTGGTCAGTATCACCACAAGTCTGTCACATCCGTCTTCAAAGGCCTTTTTGTAGGGAATAGGATCACTTATTCCCCCGTCATAATAATATCTGCCTTTGTATGGATACGGTCTGTTCACTACCGGAACGCAGCTTGAGCACTTTATGGGCCCGTAATCATCCTGCCTGAGATCTGCCATGGTAAAATAATGAGGCTTCCCCGTACGGGCGTTAGTAGCTACTATAACAAATTCCTTCCCGGAATTTTTTGCTGCTTCATAATCCAGAGGATACTCTCCGCCTGAGTTACTGAGAGTTCCGTAAATATAATCAAGATTAATAAAATTTCTTGTCTTCAGATAATTTCCGAAACCCATATATTCTTTTCTTACGGAGTATTCTATGTAATAGCTGTAATTACGGTGATACTGGCCTGCCAGGTATGATACTATGTTCGCACTACCCGCAGAAACACCCGCTCCATAATCAAACTGTATGCTGTTTTCCATACAGTAGTCGAAAATGCCCGCACCGTATACGCCGCGCATACCTCCGCCCACGTCTATGACACCTGTTTTCAATGCTGCTCCTCTGCTGATATTTTTGTTTTTATATCCGGTTTCATGATCTTCAATGTTTCCGTGTTACACCGCCTGAATATGATCTTTTCAAGCCCACTCAAAGTTTTCTTTTCCTGCTCCTATTTCAAAATGACACTTTGCGATACCCATATCTATCTTACAAAAGAAAGCTCTGCCGGGATCAGCCTTAACCTTGCTGTCATCTGTCATACAAAAAGAAAATCTCTGCTGATTTACAGCCGTAGGAGCAAGGAGTGATGCCTCGGCTCCTTTTATGAACCAGTCCGGTAGTTCACTGATATCCCTGCAGCCTTTTATAACTGAACTTAAAGCCTTTGACTTATGGGGAACACCCTCGTTCTCACCATAACCTACTGCGATGACCAGAACTATCCTGTCGTCGTCCCTTATATCCATAAGCTTATGCATCTTTTTATAGGTGGTACCTACCCAACAGGTATTCAGACCCTGCGTCTGCGCAAAGAGAACCAGCTGTTCTCCGTAATAGCCCACCCTTTCCTCCAGATCATCTGCGTTCTTACCTATCATGGCAATGTAATTCTTAACATTTTTGATCTTTCCGTAGATGAGTATTTCCGGATCAAAGGCCTCAGGCTCATCCAAAAACAGCTGGACGTTCAGATCCCCTTCTTTGTTTATCCTTTCGATCTCTGCTTTTATGAGTTCCGCCTTTTCAGGCTCTATCGGCATGTCCTTATATTCCCTTACGGAATGCCTTGCTTCCATAGCTTCTTTTAAGTCCATTTTGTTCTCCTTTTTCTGTCTGTTTTTATGATCTTAGTAACCATGATCTTTATCGTTGATCAACCTCAGGTTCAGGCGCGTAGACGTTAATATTTCCTTAATGATCATATCATGTGCACTTCTTTTTATCATCACTCTCTTCCGGTGTTTTTCAAAAAACATCCGAAAGTTCAAAAACGGCCACACATTCCACTCCTGTAGTATGGGGAAACATGTCAACCGGCTGAAGCGATACCGGCTTATATCCTCCTTTTGAGAGAAGGGCTGCATCGCGGGCCAGTGTGGCGGGGTTACAGGAAACATAAACGACCCTGACCGCCCTGCTTCCGGTAATGGTATCTATCAGCTGCGCATCACAGCCCTTTCTGGGAGGATCTACCACGATAACATCCGGACGGGGCAATCCTGTTTTTTTCTCCGCCCGTTTGTTATTTTGCAGTGAAGCATCATCCTGCGTACCCCTGCATTTATAAAAAATACCAGGCCTGTCCGGGTCATTATCGTACAAAATGATATCCTCGGCTTTTCCGCAGTAAAAGTATACATTCTCAGTACCGTTCAGGACCGCATTTCTTTTTGCATCCTCTACGGCACTTTCAACGACTTCCACTCCATAAACAGCATCTGCCCTGTCGGCCAAAAAAAGGGATATGGTACCGGTCCCGCAATACAGATCCCAGACTATCTCCCGGCCCGTAAGCTTTGCGCTTTCCCGGACCTTTTCATAAAGTACCCCTGTCTGCCCGGGATTTACCTGATAAAAGGATCTTGCGGAAATCTCATATTCTTTGGTCCCTATACGGTCTTTTATACGTCCGTCCCCAAATAATACAGTCTCTTTTTTACCAAGTATCACATTAGTCCTTTCTGTATTATGAGATAGTAAAAATGTTTTTATCTCAGGCTGTTTCCCAAGGATCTCTGAAAGGCCATCAAATACAGCAAGGCACTTTTCTCCGGGAGATGCATTTACAATGATACACACCATTATCTGTGATCCGCCCATACCTTCCCTTATGAGAATATGACGAATCAAACCTTTTCCGCTTTGCTCATCGTATACCGAAAGGCATTTTTTTTGTGCATATGCCTTTATCGTCTTTAATATTTCCCCAAAAGCCTCAGGCTCTATAAGACAATCTTCAGATGGTATCACACTGTGTGTCCTGCCGGCAAAAAAACCGGTTACTATGCTGCCGTCCTTCATGCCGACAGGATACTGGGCTTTATTCCTATACCGCTCAGGTTCTTCCATCCCTGCAACGGGATATATCTTATAATCTTTGCCTGCTTTGAGTCCGCCTATCCTGAACATACAATCGGAAACGCGTTTTGCTTTCCACTCAAGCTGGGCTTTGTAACCGATATGCCGCAAAGTACAGCCTCCGCACCTTGAAGCTACGGGACACAAAGGCTGTATCCTGTCAGGAGAAGGCTTTTGCACTTTCAGAAGCCTGCCGTAGCCGTAACCCTTACAAAGTTTGGTAACTGCAGTTTCTACCCTGTCACCTATCGCCGTATCCTTAATAAACAGCGTAAATGTTCCTTCATCGGTATCTGCCTTGCCTATCCCCAGTCCGTCGTCCGTATAGTCAGTAATATCTACACATACCTTGTCATTTTTTTTCAGCATATCAGATCTCGGTTCTTCTTACATTAGTATCCAGCCATTTATTGAATCCCAGCCAGGTGTTGGGATTTTTTACATCCATGATCTCCCTCATGGTCTCCAGGTGGGCATCAAGATTATCTGCAGCTGCCAGGGCAAGAGCTTCTACGGTAGCCGGTTTTTTGGGGGATCCGAACTCAAGCTCACCGTGATGCGACAATATCAGGTGCTCTATCTGATTTGCGAGAGATTCCGGGAAGCCTTCTATGAGAGATATCTTTTCCCTTACCATACCGTAACCGATGACCAGATGACCTATCATATTTCCTTCATCAGTATAGTCGTTCTGGGGAAATGCGCTGATCTCCCTGGTCTTACCTATATCATGAAGCAATGCCCCCGATACTAATATGTCATAATTTACGAAATCATAATTCTCGCAGATTTTCGTACATAATCTGGCTACACTTACCGTATGTTCCAAAAGTCCGCTTACGAATCCGTGATGTACGCTTTTTGCGGCAGTTGCAGTTTTGAATCTTTCGATAAATGCGGGCTCATCTCTGAATATCAGAGTAAGCAGTTTTTTTATGTACTTGTTTTGTATGCTGTCTATCAGAGAATACATCTCTTTCAGGAGTACTTCTGCATCAAAACGTGATACCGGCATATAGTCGGCTTCATCATATTCTCCGGGTTCTGCCTTTCTGGCACTTTCTATCTTAAACTGCAGAGCCCTGTTAAATGTTGTGATCTGTCCTTTTACCATTACAAAATCATTCGCATCGAATTCCCTGATCCCGGGAGAATTAGGATCCCATATCTTGGAATCGATACTTCCTGTTTTGTCCATCAGAACTACATTCTCATACTCTCTGCCTGTCTTTGTTGTGGAAACCTGTTTGCTCTTGCAAAGATAAATACCGCTGATGGTCTCTCCATCTCTGAACTCTTCTATAAATACCATATATTCCTGCTTTCTGTAATTAAAAAACCATAACGTTCTCTCTTGTCATGTATGATAGATCAGTAATCATACAATTCGTTTCATTATAACATGAAAACAGCTTATACAAAATATTTTTTTGCACGTTGTCAGCATCTCACACTTATAAACGGTTGTATTTATTACATTTAACAACTGGTTTTTTTAGTAAAAATGGGTTATTATATCTGTCATGAACGCAATAAAAAAAACAAGATCGATCAATGAAAAGACTCTTAAGATACTGGAGTTTGATAAGATAATACAGCGTGTGGCCGATCATGCCGACAGTACGCCGGGAAAAAACATCTGCCGCAGGATCAGACCTTATACAAGTTCAGACAAGGTCTGCGAGGCACTTGATCAGACAAATGATGCACTCCGGAGGATATACGCCAGGGGCAAAGCAGGATTCCGTGGTACCGTGAGCGTAAAAGAAACCCTAAAAAGACTGGGGGCCGGTGCATCACTGAACGCTGCAGAACTTTTACGGCTGGGTGACCTTCTGGAATGTTCAGGACATGTTAAGACTTATTATGAGCCTGTTGAAGATTCACTGAGCCCGTTTTTTGATGTCCTTACGGATATACCGGAACTTCTCTCAGAGATCAGGCGCTGTATCCTTTCCGAGGAGGAGATAGATGACAACGCCAGTCCCGGACTTAAAAGCATAAGACGCAAAAAAGCAGGGTTCCGGGACCGTATCCGGGCTGCACTTAACTCCATCCTGAATTCGGGACTGAGAACCTGCCTTCAGGAGCCTGTGGTCACTATGAGAGGTGACCGTTATTGTCTTCCCGTAAAATCGGAATACCGTCCCAGGATACCGGGTATCCTTCACGACAGGTCTTCTACCGGTTCCACTCTTTTTATCGAACCCTCTGCCGTAGTGGAACTGAACAACGAGCTTACAGAACTGGAGTCCGAAGAAAAAAAGGAAATTGAAAAGATCCTTGCTGCCCTTTCTGCTCTTGCCGCCGGCCACTCTTCTGCAATCTCTTCCGATTCGGAGGCTCTTATTCGCCTTGATGTTATATTTGCAAAAGCAGCTTATGCCAGAGAGTGCCGGGGAATACGACCTGTTATAAACAGTGAAAAACTGATATCACTTAAAGGGGCCCGCCACCCTCTCCTTGATCCCTTGAAAGCTGTGCCTGTGGATGTTTCGGTGGGTGATGGCTATACTTTGCTGATAATAACCGGTCCTAATACCGGAGGAAAAACTGTTACTCTGAAAACTACAGGACTTCTTTGTCTCATGGCACAGGCCGGTCTCAATATCCCTGCTGAGGAGAAGTCCGGAGTATGTATATTTACTGATATCTTTGCAGATATAGGTGATGAGCAGAGTATAGAACAGAGCCTGTCCACATTTTCATCCCATATGACAAATATCTCAAGGATCGTTAAAACTGCCGATGCAGACAGCCTGCTTCTTTTTGATGAGATCGGAGCGGGAACAGATCCGGTGGAGGGGGCAGCTCTTGCCACTGCTATCCTGGATTCCCTGAAAGAAAAGAAGATACTTACCCTGGCTACAACCCATTACAGTGAACTCAAGGTGTATGCAATGACCACCGATGGTGTGGAAAATGCCGGCTGCGAGTTTGACGTGGAAACACTTCGACCTACTTACCATCTGCTCATCGGGGTACCCGGAAAAAGTAATGCGTTTGCCATTGCCGGCAAACTTGGTCTTCCGGAGGAGCTGATAGCCGATGCGGGGCAGCGTCTCACCCGCAATGAAGCAAGGTTTGAAGATCTTATCTCTGACCTGGACATTGCAAAGCGTTCCGCCGCCAGGGATTTTGAAGCAGCTGCCAGAGAAAAAGAGGCGGTAGAAGCTTTAAGAAAGGAAGCGGAAGAACTACGCCGCCAGGCCCGTGAATCCAAGGAAAAGATACTGCGCAATGCAAATGAAGAAGCGGCGCGTATCCTTTCCATCGCTGCAAAAGATGCCAAAGAAGCGGCAAAAGCCATAAAGAAAAAGGATATCTCCCATGATGAGATAAAGAGCACTGAAAATGAACTCCGTACACGGGCAGATAAAAAACTGGAAAAGATACAGGAAAATCTTAAGTCCAGAAAGAAGCATGCCGATGACAAGCCGGAGGATTTTGTACCCGGCACACGGGTTTACATCCTTTCCATGGACCTGGAGGGAGATGTCTGCTCACACCCCGACTCAAAAGGAAATGTAAGTGTGTCTATAGGAAGTTTTACTACTATGATAAATATCAATGAGCTTGAGATAATCAAAAAAGCTCCCGAAACACCTTCAGTCAGGGCAGGGCTTAAAGGCAGCACATCCGGTGGTGCTTCTGCAGTAAAGGTAAGAGGAGAAAAAGCCGCCGGTATATCAACGGAGATAAACCTTCTGGGCAAGCGGGCTGACGAAGCCATAGGCCTTTTGGACAAGTATCTTGATGATGCATGTCTGTCCGGTCTTTCACAAGTACGCATCATTCACGGAAAAGGTACCGGAGCATTGCGCTCTGCGATACAGAGATATCTGCGGTCCCACGGAAATATTGGTGAGTTCAGGAACGGTACAGAGAATGAAGGGGGTGACGGGGCCACTATCGCTGTATTTAAATAAGACACAACCCTTGCCGGTAAAACTTATCAAAACGAAAAAAGCTGTGAAACTCTCACAGCTTTTTTTAGTCGATGCGACAGGATTCGAACCTGCGGCCTCTGCGTCCCTAACACAGCGCTCTACCAAGCTGAGCCACGCATCGTAAATAAATGAATATATTAGTTGTTTTGTTGCAGTTCATATATCCTGCCAAGTCGATGCGACAGGATTTGAACCTGCGGCCTCTGCGTCCCGAACGCAGCGCTCTACCAAACTGAGCCACGCATCGTGAAAGATCCGCTCAAACC
>CACZTF010000297.1 GCA_902784025.1 uncultured Lachnospiraceae bacterium | reverse complement strand
GGTATACCTTTCTGTCAGGAAGTTGTGGCTGTTGCTACTGCTTTAAGATATTATGCCCCTCATTGTGATGTCGCTATAGAACTGGGCGGGGAAGATGCCAAGATAATTTATTTTGCCGGAGGTGCTGATCAGCGCATGAATGGTATATGTGCCGGCGGCACAGGTTCTTTTATCGATCAGATGGCTTCTCTGTTACAGACCGATGCTGCAGGTCTTAATGAATACGCTAAAGACTATGAATCAATCTACCCTATTGCAGCCCGTTGCGGTGTTTTTGCAAAAACGGATATACAACCTCTGATTAACGAAGGTGCGACCAAACCCGACCTTGCTGCATCCATTTTTCAGGCAGTCGTTAACCAGACTATTTCCGGGCTTGCATGCGGAAAGCCTATAAGGGGAAACGTGGCTTTCCTTGGCGGTCCTCTTCATTTTCTTCCTGAATTACAAAACGCATTTATACGAACACTGGGACTTACTGATGAAACGACGATCTCACCTTCTGATTCACACCTTTTTGCAGCTATAGGATCAGCAATGCAGGAAGATGATAAAAAGAATACTTTGGATGTTTATGAGATCATAGAACGTCTTCATGACAAGATCCAATTGGATTTTGAAATAGAACGACTTCGTCCTCTTTTTGAAACTCAGGATGATTACATTACCTTTAAAACACGTCATGCAAAAGCAACAGTAGAAAAGGGAGATCTGAATTCTTATTCCGGTAATTGTTTTCTTGGCATAGATGCAGGCTCTACTACAACAAAGCTTGCACTTGTAGGAACAGACGGCAAACTATTGTGGTCATTTTATGATAATAATAACGGCTCACCCCTTGATACCACGATACGAGCTATAAAAGAACTTTATTCAAAATTACCGGAAGATGCTGAAATAGTATACGGATGCACAACCGGATACGGAGAAGCCCTTATTAAGGCTGCACTTAAGATTGAAGAAGGAGAAGTGGAAACAGTCGCACATTATCATGCTGCTGCTTTCTTTGATCCGCAGGTAGACTGCATTATAGATATCGGCGGACAGGACATGAAGTGTATTCGTATAAAAGAAAATACTGTCGATTCTGTGATGCTCAATGAAGCATGCTCTTCAGGATGCGGTTCATTTATAGAAACTTTTGCAAAATCCCTTAATTACACAGTTGAAGAGTTTGCTCATGAAGCACTATTTGCTGAAAACCCCGTTGATCTTGGCACCCGCTGTACTGTTTTCATGAACTCAAATGTGAAGCAGGCACAAAAAGAAGGAGCTACAGTTGCTGATATATCATCAGGACTTGCTTATTCTGTGATAAAAAATGCAATATACAAAGTAATTAAAATAACAGATCCTAAAAGCCTGGGTGAGCATATCGTTGTCCAGGGAGGTACTTTTTATAATGACGGCGTTCTCAGAAGCCTGGAACGCATTCTGGGAGAAAACGTTATACGACCGGACATCGCCGGTATCATGGGTGCTTTTGGTGCCGCTTTGATTGCTAAAGACCGGTTCAAGCCCGGTTGTGAACAGACAATGCTGTCCATAGAAAAAATAAATGCGCTAAGCTATGAAACTGACCGGGGCAGATGTAACATTTGCATGAACAAATGCCATCTTACCATAAATAAATTTTCTGACGGCAGAAAATATATCACCGGTAACAGATGCGAACGCGCATTAGGACTTGATCACAGTGCAGGTAAGCTCCCTAACCTTTTTGATTATAAAATGCACAGGATATTCGATTACAAAAGCCTGCCCAAGGAACAGGCAGAGCGGGGTACTATCGGTATACCAAGAGTGCTGAATATGTATGAAAACTATCCTTTTTGGCATGTGTTTTTTACAAAGCTGAAATACAGGGTTATCCTTACTCCTCCATCATCCCGAAAGATATATGAAATGGGTATAGAATCCATCCCTTCCGAATCAGAGTGTTATCCTGCCAAGCTCGTTCACGGTCATATAGAATGGCTCATTGAATTAGGAATTAAAGATATTTTTTATCCTTGTGTACCATACGAACATAAAGAACAGGAAAAATCTAATAACCATTTTAACTGCCCCATCGTAACTTCATATGCTGAAAATATCAAAAATAACCTTGAAAATATCAGGAAAGAAGATATTAATCTCATAGCACCTTATCTGTCTTTTGAAAATGAAGGTATCCTTGAAAAACGTCTTACCCAGGTATTTTCAGATATTCCCAGGTCAGAAGTCATTGATGCAGTTGAACAAGCCTGGAAAGAAATGCTCCAGGTAAGAGAAGATATACAAGCAAAGGGTGAAGAAACGATCAGGCTCCTTGATGAGACCGGAAACCATGGCATTGTTTTAGCAGGTCGTCCATACCATGATGATCCGGAAATCAATCACGGAATACCGGAACTTATAAATTCCTTTGGAGTTGCCGTTCTTACAGAAGATTCCGTTTCACATCTCGGAACCATAGAACGTCCCCTCATCGTTCTCGACCAGTGGATGTATCATTCAAGACTGTATGCTGCAGCCAGCTATGTTAAAACAAAAGATAATCTTGATCTCATCCAATTAAACTCTTTTGGCTGCGGCCTTGATGCTGTAACAAGTGATGGTGTAAACGATATCCTTTCTAATGCCGGGAAAATATATACCCTCCTTAAGATTGATGAGGTGAACAATTTGGGCGCAGCCCGGATACGTATACGTTCTCTTCTTGCTGCTATAAGAGAAAGACGTGAGGCAAACTTTGTAGCTCATGACCGTGGTATAAAAAACCGCCGGGTAGAGTTCATTACAGATATGAGAAAAAATTATACTATCTTATGTCCTCAAATGTCACCTCTCCATTTTAATATGATACAGCCGGCTATGCGTTCCTGCGGCTATGATTTTGTAGTTCTTGATAATGATAATAAAACAGCTGTAAATACAGGACTGAAATATGTCAATAATGATGCATGTTATCCTTCTATGATGGTTGTAGGCCAGATAATGTCAGCTCTTGAATCAGGCAAATATGACATTTACCGTACTGCATTGCTGATAACCCAAACAGGAGGCGGATGCAGGGCTTCAAACTATATAGGTTTTATAAGGCGCGCACTGAATAAGGCCGGATATGGTCATATCCCTGTTATTTCAATATCTGCCCAGCTTTTCGAACGAAATTCCGGTATGAAATATTCCTGGCAGATGGGATTTAAGGTTCTTTATGCATTTATATACGGTGATCTGTTCATGAATATGGTTTATCGAATGCGTCCTTATGAAAAAGTCCCCGGCAGCGTAAACGCTCTTCATAAAAAATGGGAAGACATTTGCATAAAACAACTGACCCAGGATAAAGTAAGATTTAAGGATTTTAAGGCAAATGTCAGACAAATGGTTAAAGAATTCGATGCAATTCCCATTACAGACGAAATAAAACCGAGAGTAGGCGTTGTCGGAGAGATTCTTGTAAAATATCTGCCCAGTGCTAACCTTGAAATCGTGGATCTTTTGGAACGTGAAGGTGCTGAAGCTGTTGTGCCCGGCTTCCTTGGATTTTTGTATTATATTACCGAAAATGCCATTTTTAAACGCGACAATCTCGGTGATTCAAAAATGTTTGCTTTCTTTAACGGAATAGCAAAAAAGATAGTCACCTTCTTTAATAAAACGGCTGTTAAAGCTCTCGAAGAAAGTGTTCATTTTGAACCACCTACACCTATAGAGAAAATAGCTGAATATGCACAACCTTTTGTATCCCAGGGGAATCAGACCGGTGAGGGCTGGCTCCTTACCGGTGAAATGGTTGAACTCATAAAAATGGGGGCTGAAAACATAGTCTGTTGTCAGCCTTTCGGATGTCTCCCGAATCATATTGTCGGCAAGGGGGTTATCAAGGAACTTAAAAATCAGTATCCG
>CACZTF010000296.1 GCA_902784025.1 uncultured Lachnospiraceae bacterium | reverse complement strand
TCATAAAACCTTTTAACTCGTCAATACTCTCTGTTCTTGAATGTACTACTTCAAAATCATTATTAAATCTTGCACCGTAAACAACACCTTGTTTTTCTTCAATAATATATTTTGCAGTAAGATAAAACAGCCCTCCTGAGGAACTTTGCTTTTGAATTATTGCATTTTTATTATATCCTACATAAGTATTCTTCAGCACAGATCGATCATTTTGATCAGATATCATTGTTGTACAGACTTTTACGCATTTACCGCATTTAACACAAGTGTTTTCATCTACATCAGGGTAATTGAATCCTTCAGAATCTGCCTTCATTTTAATTGAACCACAAGGACAAATCTCTGCGCACTTGCCGCAGCCACAGCACATTTCCTTATCTATGTTTTCGACAGTCTCAGGCTTTTTCTGCTCTTTTGTGACTGCGGAGGATAATGCTGTATCAAGAAAACACTGCGAATACTTCCGATATTTTTCTAACATTAAGTTAACATTACAGTAGTCTATCTTCTGCTCTGTTAAAGCTGGCAGGGAAGTAAGATTACGGATTAATCTTTCCGATAATTCAAATTTTTCAAGCAGATCATATAGTCTGGAATTCTTTGATACCTTGGTATTTTTATCCCTTTCAAAAACAATAAAAGGTTTATTAAAATTAATAGAAAAAGCCGCTCCGTGAAAAGAGTCTGTAAATATATACTCCGCACCCTCAAATAACTTTATAAATTCCACCGGACCGACATCATAAAGACGTTCAGCCTCTCCGTAATCATCACTTTTTATATATCCCTTTGCATAAGGAATAAATTTTATTTTCAAACCCTTTTTACTGCATATTTTCTCTATTTCTTTTCTGTAAACAAGACTATCAGAAAAGAAAAAACACAGTGCATATGGTTCAACCTGCTTTTTTGAAGGCAATATTTTTTTCCATTGTTCTGATGTAAGCATTAACGCAGGATCTAATACTTCTGTAACCGGAAATGAGCCATCATTATACTTTTCGATAATTTTTTTTGCGGTCTTTTCACGAACAGACACACTATCAAACTGTCTGATTAGAGGAATCATTATCTCCGCTTCATGTTTACTTAAATCATTTCTTGCAATGCTCGCGGCATAGGAAATTTTTTTACATTTTTGTTCTGCTCCACAAAGGAAAAAACCTGCTTTGCCTACATTAGGATTCCATATCTGGTCAGATCCGCAGATCAAGCAATCATATTCTTCTGCAAGCTTCGAAATATCATCATCATAATAGATGTTATCATTTGTTGTATACTCTTTTCGGAATTGTTCAAACAGCTTTTTTCTGGCATTTAGTTTTTCATACTTTTGTCCTCTCCGTTTTTTAAAATGGACTACTTTACTTAATATTTCAACGGGAGAATATTGTAAAGCCTGTTTAATCCTGCTGGTATAGATAATATTTGAACCCGGATGGTAGTTAATAATATCAACTTTGGTTCCGGAATAGTTCAGTTCCAGATATGTCTTAAGCGCATATCCTTGTAAAACACCCCCCCAGTTATCATTGCCAAAAAAAAGAGTAAGGATTCCTATTTTCATTTAGAATTAGCCCCCTTTTTATATATGGACAAGATATCTTCCGAATGCATTGCCATCGTATATACATCAAAGGTACTAACAATATTATTGTTTATTTCTTCTAATAACGATGAATCATTTATATATTTCGATAAAACTTCTTTCGCATTAACTGTGTTTAAATGAAAAATATCTCCGGTTTCACCTTTAACTATAATATCTTTGGCGCCAACATTATCACTGATACAAACAGGTACACCGTAGCTCAATGCCTCAAGAACCGTAAATCCATAAGTTTCATACCAGATACTCGGAACAATAAGCATATCAATAGTATCCATTACTTCCGGCAGTGAAGAATGAGAAAACGTTTCATGACATACAATATAAGGCTTATCGGTTTCAAATTGCTGATAGGCATGAAGTTCAAATTTTCCGGGATTCTCTCTATACAATTCATCCAAAACAGCTTCTAAGAAAACAAAACCTTTTCTTACTGAATTCAGTGGACCTATATATCCAAAGTGTAGAGGTGAATGAACTGATCTTTTCTTTTTATTGTCAGATATAGATGAGTTGGAGATATTACAAACAACCACATTATTTTTAAATGTCAAATAACGTGAAAAAATCTCTTTTGTTTGATTACTGTTAAAATGAATAACATTAAACATATTAAGCATATTGATGTAATATTTTCTCAACTGAACATATGAATGCGCCATACTAATATCACCGGGTGTGCTCTGATTATCATAGTTTTGATATCCACTATTAAGATTTTTAATATGATTTCTCCGAAGCTTTTTTACAATACTGTTATTTTTAACTAATTTATAAATATGTGACTGCAAAAAACGTATTTTTTTTATTGAAAGAGC
>CACZTF010000295.1 GCA_902784025.1 uncultured Lachnospiraceae bacterium | reverse complement strand
TTGCATCTGAAGCTATTTTTACAAGTTCTAATACATTTGTTTTTTTCGAATCTGTAATCATTTTATTTTTTACCTTATTAATCATTATTTATATAGTATTCATACGCTTTAAAAGCCACCGGATCAATGGGTCTGTTATTATCTTCCAGCATTTTAATGGTGTCTGATAATATTTGTTTTACCGTAGTATTGATATCTGTAAATGCCAGTGTTCTGATCATATCGATATTTGATGCTCTATGCCTCATTGGTTCTATATAATCTGCAATAAATATTATAGATTCAAGCTTGTTCATACATGGTTTACCGGTGGTATGCCATTTTATAGCTTCAGACATCGATCTGTCATCTATACCGAAATCTTTTTTTAATAAATGTGCTCCCAGTTTTCCATGGACGAGATATGGATTTTTTAATTCAAAATCAGTCAATGCCACAGACATTTCCCTGCACATACGTATCTGTTTTTCATAATCAATGCATTTTGCATTATCGTGTAAAAGTCCCGCAATATATGCTTTTTCAAGATCTACATCGTATCTTGATGCAAGGCACATAGAAGTATTAGCTACAGCTACTGAATGAACATATCTTTTGTTCTCTCCTTTTAAAACCTGCTGAAGTTTTGCGGATAATTCCAGTATTTTTTCATGATTCATATCCTTAAGATATTATACCTCCAAAAAATTTATAACTATATATACAATCTGTTCTTTATTATATATTGGAGAACGCTGTCAGGCAACATAGTCTTAACAGATTTTTTATTACGTATCATTTTACGTATTTCACTTGAACTTATAGGACTAAGCTCCGTATCAAGAAATTTTATAACAGCTCCGTAATCATTCTGGAGTAGATCACATTGTTTATCGATCTCTTCTTTGCTATGACTTCCGCGGGGACCTACCAGCAAAGTACATTCACGTAAAAAGATTCCAGCATTCATCCATTTATCGATATACATAAGTGAATCAGTACCTATAATGAAAAAAATCTTATCATATTCATCTTTAAGATCATTTATTGTATCATATGTATATGTTATACCCCCACGATCTATATCAATACAAGACACTTTTAAATGATCAGCAGCATTTATTTCATTAATAGCAAGATTTATCATATCTATTCGATAGTTTGCGTTTATAAGTTCGCTATTGTTTTTATAATATGTTTTGGCAGTGGGTATGATAAGTATCTCCGGTATATTATATTGCATATGTGCACATTCAGCTATTTGGAGATGTGCGTTATGTATAGGATTAAAAGATCCGCCTAAAACACCGACTATCCTCATATTGATCTCCGATAATTAATTATGATAAATACTTTCTTTTCTTCTGATCTTTATGCGGCTTATAAAGAACTATTTTTCTTCCTATGATCTGAACGACAGAAGATCCCGTTCTTTCCGATACTATGCCCGCAAGTTCTTTGGGATCATCATCACAGTTTTTTAAAACATCCAATTTAATAAGTTCTCGTGCTTCAAGTGCTTCTGAAACCGCTTTTGTAAATTCAGGACTTATACCTGATTTCCCGAATCTGAATATAGGCGTTAATTTTGCACCTTCTTTTATCAACTTTGCTCTTTCTTTACTCGTCATCTTTTTCTCCGGTTAATAATTCATCTTGTCCGTCATAATATTCAAACTCCAGGTACTCTCCTACTTTTACAGTATCACCTTCAGTCATACCTTTGGCTTTTAAAGCTTTTATTATCCCGTTTTTTTCCATAAAATCCTGGAAGAACAAAAACCCTTTTTCAGATTCCAGATTAGTGTACCCTAACATTTTTTCAACTCTTTCACCTTCCACATAAAAAACGTGACTATCTTTATTATCCTGTCTGGTAATTATAGGTGCTTCAGGCATATCAAAAAGAGAATCTATTTCGGTTTCAGGTTCAAAAATTATCTTTCCTTTAGGTAATCTGTCAAGTTCTCCCCTAACATGATTGATGATATCTTTCATACCGTATCCTGTGGCAGTAGAGATCCCGAAAACACAGATGTCAGGAAAGCTTTCACTTACTTTTTTAATAATTGTATCAGCATCTTCTTTAGTCAACAGATCGATCTTATTACATGCGATAACTTTTAATTTATCGGCTACTGAAATATCGAAATTATTTAGCTCTTCATCTATCTTCTTTATAGCATCAACAGGTTCCTGGTCATCTATACCGGAAATATCGACTATATGAATAAGCATACGTGTTCTTTCAATATGTCTTAAAAACTCAAATCCGAGTCCTACTCCTTGTGAAGCACCTTCAATAAGTCCGGGAATATCTGCAATAACAAAACTTTCACCATTATCAGGATAAGCGACACCAAGATTCGGATTTAATGTTGTAAAAGGATAATCTGCGATCTTTGGTCTGGCGCGTGTACATGCGGCCAAAAAAGATGATTTGCCGGCATTTGGAAAGCCGACCAAACCAACATCAGCAATAACTTTAAGTTCCAGTCTTATATACAGTTTTCTGGAATCCTGACCGGGTTGGGCGTATTGCGGCGCTTGCATTACGGAAGTTGCAAAATTCATATTACCTCTTCCGCCCCTTCCACCTTTGAGAATAATGCATTCTTTATTATCACCGGACATATCTGCAATTATTTTGTTAGTATCATTATCGTAAACAACGGTGCCTTCAGGAACCTTAAGAATAAGATCCTTACCGTCTTTACCTGTACTTCTTCGTTTACCGCCTTCATGACCGTTTTCAGCAACATATTTTTTGTTATATCTGAAATCTGATAAAGTGTTTAAGCCTTCATCAATAACAAAAATAACATCT